>NZ_PGUB01000051.1:0-34138 GCF_002924285.1 Aquimarina sp. I32.4
CCGCTTGTACGTAACTATGGAAACCTTGCTCTGGATTATTAAGTCGTTTTGATAATCCATCGTGTACAGCTGGAGTAATGATTCGCTTGCGCTGCTGTTTTTCTTTTGAATTCAAAAGCATGGCGAATAAACCTCCTTCTTTATATAACTTGAGCCAAAGTTCCATACTACGAACGTGATATCCTAAATGTTCTGCCAAGGCTGATTGTGTAGAAAAGCTTGATTCTCTAATATGTAACAAAGATTGTAGTCGTAATACATTTTTAGGATTAGTCTCTTTTCTGATTAAATTCCGTAAATGACTTGAGGATTCTTTTACTTCTAATAATATATGCTTACCCATTCTTTAAATATACGAAAAATTTATCCGTAAATTGTATTATTACCATTTACACTTTGAATTTACCGCAATAAAATTCTCTTTTTCGCCTATGCTTCAGAATAAAAATTAGCTGCTTTTCTTTTTGCAGTAAATTCAAAGTATAACTGGTATAATTGCTGTTTTTGAATTCAATATCCATTTGTCATTCCCGACTTGATCGGGAATCCACCATCACACAATGAGTACTCCTTAGTTCCCAGCCTACGCTGGGAGGACAGAATATGCGATTTACATTTTATAAATTAATAGTGAATAATGATAATTGAGTAGTGAGAAAACTTCAACATTCGGTGTTCGGTATTGGGTATTCGATATTCAAAACTCTTTTTCACTTTATAATTTTGCGGTTTTACATTTAATAAATTAGTAGTGAGAATTGAGTAGTGAGAAAACTCCAACATTCGGCGTTCGGTATTGGGTGTTCGATATTCAAAACTCTTTTTTACTTTTTTTTATTTTACGGTTTTATATTTAGTATTATCCCGTGTTCAATATTCTATTTTTCGTCTACTTTAGCATTTAAAATCTTACTGTTTTTCATTTTACATTTCTCTCTATCAATTCATCAAAATTCTCTTTATTTTCTACCTAAAAAACCCGTATCTTAGAGGCACTATTGGCTTATCATTTTTTTGTATATTTTTTTATAAAAAGATGCCGTAACCCACAATATACTTATTAAAGATACGTTAACAATTTAGTAATCCAACTCCTACAACAAAAGAATATTTATAGTTATAATTTTGTTATCAAAAATAAATCCCCACACTCATGAAATGGAACAATTTTCCCCTGATTCTTTTTTGTTCTCTTTCCTTTATGTCATTCTCTCAATCAGAACTCAATGGTAATCAAGAAGAATGGACAAAAGGATGGACAAGTTTTGAACCCAATCGTAAAGAATATCCTGACCACGAAGAAGTACTGCCTGAGATCATAAATACTGATTTTTATTTAGAAAATGACATTACCTATTTACTATCTGGTAATGTTTATGTAACCGATAATGCTACATTAACGATACAAGAAGGAACTATTATACGATGCGACACAGAAAATGTTGCTAGTCTGGTAGTGACCAAAGGATCTAAATTGATCGCAATGGGATCTAAAGAATTCCCTATTGTATTTACATCTAATAAAGCGAGAAAAGCGAGAAAATCAGGAGACTGGGGTGGCATTATAATTGCTGGTTCAGGAACGATCAATTCACCTGCCTCTTCCAAAATTATTGAAGGTAATTTTTTACCACAATATTCCTCGTTTGGAGGAGATCAGGAAAATGAAATGACTTCTATACTATCCTATCTTCGGATTGAATTTGCTGGAAAAAAAATCAATCAATCAGAAGAACTTAATGGATTATCTCTTTATGCTTTAGGAAGTAAATCTGTTATTGATAACGTCATGATCAGTTATTCTGCTGATGATTCTTTTGAGTGTTTTGGAGGTAGGGCAAATATGTCTAACCTTATCTCATACAAAGCCAAAGATGATGACTATGATTTTACCATGGGATATCAAGGAGAACTCCATACAATCATGGCAATCAGACACCCATACATAAGTGACACCAGTGGTTCTTATGCCATAGAATCTGATGGGTATGATAAAAAAGAAGGATATACAAACCCTGAATCTTTATCAAACATACATATCAAAAATGCAAGCTTGATCAATCTCTCTGATCATACCAATTATCAACACACCACAGCAGCTATTTCATCTAAAAACTTATCAAAACTCAAACTTACAGACATGTGTATATCTGGGTTTGCCAATGTTGTTACCTTTGACAAAACATATCGCTCTTATACAGATCTTCAATATTATTTTTCTTTAGAAAATAGTGTATTCAATGTGCATAGTAAAACTGTATTAACACAATATGAATCAGATATAAATGCTCAGCGATTACTCAAATACAATATGTACACAAACCATTTTAGAAACGCTAACGACTTATTTACAGCTCCTTTTGATAAAAAAAACCCGAAATTTACTATCAAAGAATCTGAAAATTATACCGTAATGCAGTAAATTTGGATTTTACACTTAAATCATCGTCACAATGAAATTACTTACTACCATTTTCTTTGCCTTTTTTATTATGAATTGTAGCTATGCGCAACTAAAAAAGAATATATTTTTTGAGCAAGCCACACTAATCAAAAAATTCCATACCATAGAAGAATTAGAGAACCTAAAAAAAGGGCAACTCATTTCACTATACACCAATCGCGTTAATGAGGTAATAACTGTTTTACCATATTTAGCATTGACCAATGAGGCAGGAGTTAAATTATCTGATATCGGAATCAAAGAAAATTCTGATAATTTAAGAGCGCTTAATAAGCATCATGGTACTAATACAGAAATGCTTGAAAGTTCAAAAAATATGATTTCTGAATTTATCCCCTATGCAGATACCGAAAAAATTATATGGGCTATTCTATATTTTGAAGAGGTAATCAAAAAGGTGAGAATTGGAGCCAACGGAAATTTCTAGAAAAATATATTTAGAACTCACAAAAAGACTTTAATCGTCATTTCATTCATGACTTTTTAAAGTCTTTTTTATAAAACACTATTTTTAAATTATAGATTAATCATAGATGTTACGATAAAACTTGTAAGATATTATCAAATTTTTCTGTTTAATACATATAAAAACGACGTAATACACATAAAAGGAATTTTGTTATACCTAATTATAACATAAATCATTGTTAAACAGGGGAAATCCCCCTTATTCACAAAAAAACAAGCACTAAACCTGTTTTTACCCCATTCTTCTACCTCCCCTAAGTAAAAACAGCTTATTTTTTTGATTATCAACATAATAAAAATATTATTTTGTAAGAATTTTACTTATAAAGTTTTGTTAAAAAACTTAAAAATGACGATAAACACACAAAGTCTATGGTAAACACGTAACCAACTTTGTAAAAACTCGACTATCTTAGTAGTCCAAAAATTGGGAGAAAGAAATTTCCTCCAAAAGTTTAACCCCAAAATAAACTATTATGAAAAAAAGATGTTTTCTATTAACAGCTTTTGCCCTTCTACTATTAACTTCTTCTTTTGCTATAGCGCAAGATTTTAATGAAAATAACGATAGGTGGACTAAAGGATGGACTAATTTTACTCCAAATAAAACAGAGTATCCTGATGCTGAAGAAAAACTACCAAATATAATAGCCGATCATACATATTTAAGAAACGATGTTGTATATCAAATGTCTGGCGACGTTTATGTAACAAATGGAGCATCTTTGACCATACAGGAAGGAACTGTAATTCGATGTGATCATGAGAATCCCGCAAACCTTATCATTACCAGAGGTTCTAAATTGATTGCGGCAGGGTCTAAAGCGTATCCTATAGTTTTCACTTCTAGTAAAGCTTCTAAATCCAGAAATAGTGGGGACTGGGGAGGTATTATTATTGCAGGGTCAGGAAAAATAAATACGGTTTCTGGTAATGGTATTATCAAAGGAAAACTTAATCCTCAATACGCTCTATATGGAGGAAATCAAAAGTTTGAAGAAACAACCATATTAAAATATGTAAGAATCGAATTCTCTGGACATTCAGGATCAAATGGTTTATCACTATACGGATTAGGAACTTCTTCTATCATAGAAGACATTATGGTTAGTTATTCTGCTCATGACTCGTATAATATTCATGGAGGAAAAAATGACATTCAGAATTTGGTTTCACTAAAAGCTCAGGGAGATGATTTTCATTTTTCAGAAGGTTTTAAAGGCACCGCAAAAAATGTAATGGCGATTAGACATCCATTTATAAATAGTCCACAAGGATCTTATGCTATCGAAGTAGATGGTTACAATAAACAACTAGGGTATATAAGACCTGATGCAGTGACTGATGTTACTATTACCAATGCAACACTTGTAAATCTATCAGACAAAACTAATTATCAACATACAACCGCAGCAGTTTCTGCAACAAATTCAGCAATCACTTATATCCACAATTCCAAGATATCTGGATTCTCTGATGTTGTTAAATTTGATAGTTCGTACACCTCATTAGCCGTAATGCAAAAAGCATTTATGATGGATAACAGTTTTTTCAATATTCATGGTGATGGTATTAATAGCAATAACAAAGGGATTAACGGAACTCTTAATATCTTAAAGTATAACCGATTTACAGAAGATTTCGTAAGTGTAAATGACCTGTTTAGCGATCCTAAAAGCACCATCACTCCTAAATTTAAATTAAAACAATCATTAAACAACTATATGGTTATGCAATAAATAAAATTTTGCAATAACACATATCAAATTAAAGAACCGATTCAATAAGTCAATGTATACTATAAACATTATGCCAAAAATAATAATCCGCTTTGCCTTTTTTCTTATGATAAGTACTGTTGTTGGCCAACACACAATAAATGACGCAATATTTTTTACCAAAAAAGATCAGATTATCAAATTTCATACAATTGATGATCTGCAAGCATTGAAAAAAGGAGAACTTGTAAAATTATATCAAGACCGTGTAGAAGAAATCATGACTACACTTCCTTTTTTATCCTTGACCAATGAACCTGGTGTAAGGATGAATGATATTGGTATCAAAGAAGACTCTAGGCATCTTAAAGTTCTAAGACATCATACTGAATCCACTAGAAAAAGTCTGGCAACAACCAAAAAAACTATAGAAGAATTGGTTCCTTATGCAGATACAGAAAAAATTATCTGGACGATCCTATATTACGAAGAGACTATTAAAAAAATGAGAATAGGAGTCAACGGAAATTTTTAAAAATCATATTAGTAATGTGTTATAATTATCATATTTACTTAGGGTTAGGAGCGGCAATTGCCGCTCCTATGTTTTTTATATCTTTCTCTATCATTTGTAAGGGTATCCCCGTCATAGCTACTAATTGGCTATATGACATCATTATTACTCTATTTTTTATTAGGAATTATTAGTGCAATAATAGGAGCATTACCTCTTGGTGCTGTAAACTTAGCTGTTATTAGAGCTACTACAACCCAAACGATCCTCAACGCATTCTATATTATTCTCACCGCAGGAGTTGGAGAGATACTACTAGCTACTCTAGCGCTATACTACAATATAGAATTATCACATTTTTTCACACAACACCCTTGGGTTCAAGGCTCCTTTATTTTTACTTTCTTTTTTATTGGCATATACCTCTTATTCATAAAAAACAAAATAAACACCAAAAACTATCCAAAACTACACACCTCTAAACTCATTACTGGGTTTTCTCTGGCAACATTAAACCCACCCGTAGCTATTTACTGGATTTTAGCTATCTCTTGGATCGATAAGTATATTTTTGAACTCACCCCTCATACTTCTTTTGTTTCTTTGTTGCTCTTCTTTTTCGGTATCTATTTAGGTAAAACCACAACCCTATATTGTTATGGGCTATGGGGTCATAAAATAGCTCAACAGAAAAATTCAAAAACCAAGCTTTCTAGAATACTTGGAGTTGCTTTAATCATTCTCTCAATTTTTCAAGGCATCAAATTTATAGCAGAATAAACTACCTCGGGATAAGTAAAAGTATTCGTTTGAAACGAACCTTTAATTTCGAAGCAAGCTTTGGTAAATTAAAACCTTATTTTGGGAGCAATTCATTTATCAAAATACTATTTTTTAAATTATTTATACAAGTATTTTTATGTTAACAGCTTTATATTTGTTGCTGGAATACCAAATTATAAGATGATGACAAAAAATGACCCCGATTATAAATTAAAATTATCAAAAGAAGAAATGCAACAATATGGATATAAGATTATAGATCATATTGTAGATCATTTTGAAACTCAACATTCAAAAAAACCAGTTACTATTGCTTCTAGAGAAGAGATGGATTCACTTTTAACAGAAGATATCCCAAACAAAGCTACTGCTGCAAATGAAGTTTTGGATTTTGTTATGGATCAGATTATTCCTAATAGTAATATTGTAACACACCCTAAATCTTATTCTTTTGTACCTGGGCCCAGTAATTATGTAAGTGTTATGGCGGATACTATTGCCACAGGTTTCAATATATTTTCAGGAGGCTGGGCAGCTTCACCAGCTGCAGCAGAATTAGAAATTGTAGTAATGAATTGGCTCCTTAAAATTTTTGGATTCCCCGTAAAAAAAGGAGGAGGAATATTTACAAGTGGTGGCTCGATGGCAAACCTTACTGCATTGGTAACTGCTAGAAGAATAAAATGTGGCCAAGACTTCTCTAAGGCAGTAATTTATCTATCTGATCAAGCACATTCATCAAACATCAAAGCAATTAAGGTTATTGGGTTTAAAAAAGAACAAATCAGGGTTATCCCTACAGATATAGAATTTAAAATATCACTCAATAAACTCAAAAACATTATTGCCAAAGATCGGCTTGAAGGATGGAAACCATTCTGCATCATTGCTTCTGCAGGAACTACTAATACTGGAACAGTAGATCCACTGAATGAAATTGCTAATATATGCGAGGAAGAGAACTTATGGATGCATGTAGATGGTGCTTATGGGGGTGCCGCTATATTAGCTGATAAAGGCAAAAAACTTCTGAAAGGAATCGAACGTGCTGATTCATTGACTGTAGACCCTCATAAATGGTTTTTTCAACCATATGAGATTGGTTGTCTCTTGGTAAAAGATCACAACTGGCTAAGTAGCACATTTAGTGAAAAACCTGAATATTTAAGAGATATCGAAGGTAATGAGTCTGAGATTAACTTTTATGATCACGGTATTCAGCTAACCCGTCGTTTTAGAGCATTAAAATTTTATATGTCTTTAAAAACATTTGGACTGGATTCCTTTAGAAAAGCAATAAAATACAACATTGATCTTGCAGATCAAACAGAAGCTATTTTGAGAAAAAGTAGTTATTGGGAAATTACATCTCCTGCCACTCTTGCAATAATCAATTTTAGATACAACCCTATTGGAGCACATTTATCTGAAAAAGATTTGGATCATATAAATCAAATGATCTCTCAAAAAATAGTTGCTTCTAGAGAAGCACTTCTGGTTACAACCATCTTACAAAATCAGGTCGTACTCAGAATGTGCTTAATTAACCCACGAACTACTATAGATGATATCAAAAACACATTACAACAATGTGAGCAATTTGGCAAAGAAGAACTGGCAGTTATGCAAAAAAAATAGTGCTAAGAGATCGTTAAACTCACAACGTATCCTTCGTTATTTCTTACATTAAAGACCGTATTATCTTCAAAAATAAGATACTGCCCTTTAATACCTTTTAATACTCCCGTGTATTGCGGTGTTTTTTCCAGATTCAAACTTTTTAGTTTATCAGGATACTGCAATACCGGGAATTTTATTTCTGTTTCTTTTCCATTTTCAACAAAATATTCCTTTACCTCTTCTGGGATAAATTTTTGTAATTTACCTTTGATATCATTAAGATTCTCATCAACAATCTCATTTTTAAGCATTGTTCTCCAATTCGTTTTGTCTGCGACATGTTCTTTTAGAGCAACTTCTGTAATCCCTGCCAAATATCGATTAGGTACTTCAACAATTTCTATTGCCTCATGAGCTCCTTGATCAATCCATCGTGTCGGAACCTGTGATTTTCTGGTCACTCCTACTTTTACATTACTAGAATTTGCGAGATATACAATATGAGGCTGAAGCTGTGCTTTTTTTTCAAACTCTAAATCTCTATCTTCTACTCCCAAATGAGCAGTACTCAACTCAGGGCGCATTACCCAATCCCCTACTTGAGGTTGATTATAAAAATCATCATAACAATATCCCTGTCTGAATATTTTTTTGTTTTTACCACAAGCTAAACACTGGTACCTTTCAAAATCAATCTGTATATTTTTATTCAATAATTGATTCATATGAATAAAATCTGACTCAAAAACTAAATAGTATTGAATAGGGTCAGCTATTTCTGTTTGCATCTTTGTAAGTACTCCTTGATATTGCATAAAATTTTATTATATGATACTCTACTACGAAGAATGTGATTATTTTTATTATTTTAGTTTTCACATTGACAACAACCAAAAATAATATATTCTTGCTTTTGCAAAAGTCTGGAATTACATTATTTCTACCTAAATATACATCAAAAAATGCCAATCCCATTAGTTAATTCTATTGCCAGCTGGTTCTTAAAAAAACGTTTTCATCAGATGGAACTTTTTCTTAAGTATCCCAATGAAGTTCAGCTCGAATTACTACATGTGCTATTAGAAACAGCTAAGCATACAGAACTAGGTAAGAAGTATGATTTTGCTACAATAGATAGCTATGAGACTTTTAAGCAACGAATACCCGTGCGATCCTATGAAGATTATGAATCAATGATTGAAAGAAGTCGTCTAGGAGAAAACAATATTTTCTGGCCTACCCCTATTAGGTGGTTTGCAAAATCAAGTGGTACCACAAGCTCAAAAAGTAAATTTATACCAGTAAGTGAGGAATCTCTAGAAGATTGTCATTTTGCCGCAGGCAAAGACCTTTTATGCATGTATCTTAACAACAATGAGAACTCTAAACTCTTTACAGGAAAAAGCTTACGATTGGGTGGTAGTAAAGAACTGTATAAGGAAAACGGAACTTCATTTGGAGACTTATCTGCAATTATCATAGACAATATGCCATTCTGGGCAGAGTTTAGCTCAACTCCTAGTAATGAAGTCTCATTGATGAGCGACTGGGAATACAAAATGAAAGCAATTGTAAACGAAACGATTCAAGAAAATGTAACTAGTCTAGCAGGAGTTCCTTCTTGGATGCTTGTTTTACTTAACCAAGTGCTGGAAATGACTGGCAATGAGCATATTTTTGAGATTTGGAATAATCTAGAAGTATATTTTCATGGAGGAGTAAGTTTTGAACCCTACAAAGATCAATACAATAAGATCCTACCTAAAGATTCTTTTAAGTATTATGAAATATATAATGCTTCAGAAGGTTTCTTTGCAATTCAAGATCGCAATGATTCTTCAGAACTTTTATTGATGCTTGATTATGGAATATTCTATGAGTTTATTCCTATGGAATCACATGGAACCGAAGAAGAAGAAATTATCCCCCTGAGTGAGGTCGAAGTAGGAAAAAATTATGCAATCATTATAACTACCAATGCAGGATTATGGCGTTATAAAATAGGAGACACTATACGTTTTACCTCTATAAATCCTTATAGAATTAAAGTATCTGGTAGAACCAAGCATCATATCAATGTTTTTGGAGAAGAACTCATCATAGAAAATGCAGAAGAAGCACTTAGAAAAACAACTAAAATCACTCATAGTGAGATTGTAGACTATACTGTTGCCCCTATCTTTATGAAGGATAGAGAAAAAGGGGCACATGAATGGCTTATAGAGTTCAAAGAACCTCCTAAAAGTATTGATGATTTTATATCAATTCTAGATCACAACCTGCAACAGGTCAACAGTGATTATGAAGCAAAAAGATACAATAACACAACCCTCAATATGCCACAAATACGAATAGCAAGGTCAAACCTTTTCTATGATTGGCTCAAAAAGAATAATAAATTGGGTGGACAACACAAAGTCCCTCGATTGTCTAATTCACGTACTTATATCGAAGAGCTAATAGAGTTAAATAACATAACTCTATATTCCTCATAATACCACTGATTTAAAATTTAATTTTTAACAAAATCTGACTTTTTTTAGGCAAAATCACTTGTTTGTATATTTATTTTTTACGGTAAAACCGTAAAAACAGTATGTAAGAAATGTTGTTTTTAACAAAAAATAGAGTCTTTCATCCGTAAAAAAAAGCGTTTGATCTAAAAAACATCAAATCACTTTCTAGCATCTATTTTTCATAGTAAATTTGTAACCAGATACTTATAAATTCATTAAAGCCCTAAAATATGAAAAACAGTATATCGTGTATTATTCTTTTACTTTTATTTACAGGAATTAACGCACAAGAAGCTAAAACAGCACATATTACTCAGGACACAGAAAAATTAGCTACAGCAACTACTGATTCTTCTGACTCTATAACGGCTTTAAAAACAGAAAACAATCTAGAAGACTACACTTGTTATAGTGAGTTATCTAAAGTAGCTTTTTACGAAGCTTTACTACGTAAAAACAACCTAGATGTTTCAACAAAAAGTGATACTCTTATATTAGAAAATACAGAGAACAATATTTTAGATAACAAAAATCAAATATCTGTCTTTGAATAAAAAACTTTACTAATCAACCAATAAAAAAATCCTTTATGCTATGCATAAAGGATTTTTTTATTATTAATACTTTCTCAAATTTTACGATACTGCTTTAAGCTTTTTTATCGTAGATTTATTTAGTTTCTTCTCTGCATAATCCTTAGTCACTCTAAATTCTGTCTCGTCACTCTCTGGCATCTCATACATTGCATCTGTCAAAATAGCCTCACAAAGTGACCTAAGTCCTCTAGCTCCTAATTTATACTCCATTGCTTTTTCTACAATATACTCTAGTGCGCCGTCTGTAATAGAAAAATCAACATTATCCATCTCAAAGAGCTTCTTATACTGCTTGATTATCGCATTCTTAGGAGCAGTCAAAATAGATCGCAACGTCTCTGCGTCTAATGGATCCATATAAGAAAGCACAGGAAGTCTACCGATAATCTCAGGAATCAATCCAAAATCTTTTAAATCCTTTGGGATAATATACTGAAGTAAGTTGTCTTTTTCTATAGCATCTTCACTTTTGGAAGCACTATAACCAACTGCCTGCATATTCAAACGTTTTTGAATCATCTTTTCAATGCCATCAAAGGCACCCCCTGCAATAAAAAGTATATTCTCTGTATTAACCTCAATAAACTTTTGATCTGGATGTTTACGCCCACCTTTGGGAGGGACATTTACGACAGTTCCTTCTAGAAGTTTAAGTAGTGCCTGTTGCACTCCTTCTCCAGAAACGTCTCTAGTTATACTAGGGTTATCACTCTTACGAGCGATTTTATCTATCTCATCAATAAATACAATACCTCGTTGTGCTTTTTCAAGATTATAGTCTGCTGCTTGTAATAAACGTGTAAGAATACTTTCTACATCTTCACCCACATATCCAGCCTCTGTAAGCACAGTTGCATCTACAATAGCAAGAGGCACATTAAGCATTTTGGCAATAGTTTTTGCCATCAATGTTTTACCAGTACCTGTCTGCCCAACCATAATGATATTACTTTTCTGTATCTCAATATCATCATCTGTTTGCGGTTGTAATAGACGTTTATAGTGATTATATACTGCTACAGACATTATCTTTTTGGTAAATTCTTGTCCTATTACATATTCATCCAAAAACTTTTTAATAGCCATAGGCTTACGTAACATCAATTCGTTACTTAGCTCGCCAGTTTCTTCATCTTTGGCTTCTTCTACCACTATTCCATGTGCCTGAACAATACATCTATCACAAATATGCGCATCTAATCCTGCAATAAGCAGATTGGTTTCAGGTTTTTTTCTCCCACAAAAAGAACATTCTAAATCTTCTTTAGCCATAGTAATTTTATTTCTTTAATAAAAATTTCTCTTGTTTTGCCATACAACCAAGTAAGACGTTTTTATCTCTCTGCAACAAGAAAAATTATTTCATTCCTATTCTCTAGTCAAAATTTCATCAATCATTCCATATTCAAGAGCTTTATCGGCTTTCATCCAATAATCCCTATCACTATCTTCATAAACTTTATCATAGGTTTGCCCAGAATGTTTGGCAATAATTTTATACAATTCTTCTTTTAATATTAAGATTTCTCTAGCTGTAATTTCTATATCACTAGCTTGCCCTTGTGCTCCTCCTAATGGTTGGTGAATCATAACACGGCTATGTGGCAATCCAGATCGTTTTCCTTCTTGCCCAGCACACAACAGTACAGCACCCATTGATGCAGCCATACCTGTACAGATTGTTGCAACATCTGGTTTTATAAACTGCATGGTGTCATAAATACCTAGACCCGCATATACACTTCCTCCTGGAGAGTTAATATATATTTGAATATCTTTTGAGGAATCTACACTTTCTAAAAATAACAATTGCGCTTGTATGATATTTGCTACTTGATCATTTATCCCAGTTCCCATAAATATAATACGGTCCATCATTAACCGTGAAAAAACATCAAAAATAGCAATATTCATTTGACGTTCTTCTATTATATTAGGAGTCATACCAACTGGATACATACTACTAATCATCTGATTATAGTAATTACTATTAATACCGTGATGTTTTGTAGCGTATTTTTCGAATTCTTTTCCGTAATCCATATATTTCTTTTCTGAAATTTTTATTGATAAAAAAAGGCGTTAACCTAAAGATAGTTTAACGCCCTAAATATAAGTATAAATTCGTTAGTAAATTACAACATTATTTATTTGTAAACTTCTTTTATGAATTCATCAAAGCTAAGTTCTTTTACTTTAAGCTTTGCATTTTCTTTATAATAATTAAGTAATTTTTTACTCATTAATTGCTCAGACATTCTCTTTACCTCTTCTTGGTTTGACAATATTCTTGCAGCAATGTCTTCTAGCTCTTTATCTTCTGGAGAGTTTTGTCCAAATTGAGCCATTTGCCCTTTAATCAATTCTTTGGCAAATTCTTTCAACTCATCAAAAGTAACCTGAAGGTTATTATCATTAATCAATTTACCTTCAACCAATTGATAACGTAATCCTTTTTCGCTTTTCTCGTATTCATCTTTTGCCTCATCTTCTGTCAAAGGCTGCTCACCTGTTGTGCGAATCCATTTTTGCAAAAACTCAATAGGAAGATCAAACTTGGTGTTTTCTAGAACACTTTCTGTAATATCATTAAGCAACTGCTGCTCTGACTGCTGCTCAAATTGACGTTCTGCATCTTCTTTAATTTTTGCTTTTAGATCGTCAACACTCTTTACAGCATCAGGACCATATAATTTATCAAACAACTCTTGATCCAAATCAGCAAGTTCCTGAGTATTCACTTCTGAAACCGTAAAAGTTACTTCTACATTAAGACCTTCAGCTTCTTCTTTAGTAATTTTCAAAGCACTGATTAAGTCCTGATCCTCACTAAATAATCCTTTTGTTTTTAATTTGATAACATCTCCTACTTTCGCTCCGATAAACTTATCAAGGTTCTTCTTTCCTTTAATTTTATCAAGTGAAACAGTAAATGCGTTATCAATTTCTTTTTCTTCATTCACAAAAGATCCAGCTACCAAATCATCTTTCTCTGCAGCATCTTTAGGAATCAGCTTACCATATTGTTTTTGAATGGTCTTAATTTGATTATCCACCATCTCATCATTGGCAACAATTTTGTAGTGAGTAATTGCTTTTTTACCGTTGAGTTTTACTTCAAATTTTGGAGCTAATCCTAATTCAAATTCAAAAGAATAGTTATCACTATCCCAGTCAAAATTATCTTGCTCTTTTGGCAAAGGATTCCCTAAAACATCAAGTTTCTCTTCTGTGAGATATTTATTCAATGCATCTTGTAGTAGCTTATTTACCTCATCTACCAAAACTGCTTTTCCGTACTGTTTTTTCACAAGCCCCATAGGAACATGACCTTTTCTAAAACCAGGAATATTAGCGCTTTTGCGATAATCACTAAGAATCTTATCTACCTTATCACTATAATCTTCTTTAGTGATATCTACAGTTACTACTGCATTTAATTCGTCTAATTGCTCTTTTGAAATATTCATTTATCTCTACGTTTACTACTAAAAATTGGGTTGCAAAAGTAATACTTTTTTACATCACAACAAATTTTTAACTCCCTGAAAAACAGTAAACGTTACATTAGTTTCTATCTTTCTTCAAAACAGAATGCAGTATTGATTGAAACACAGATAATAAAACACTAAAAATTAGGGCCCAAAACCATCCTCTCACACTAAATCCAGGTATAAAATAATCTGCTATTAAAATTATAGCGGCATTAATAACCAGAAGAAATAATCCTAATGTAAGTATCGTAGCTGGTAAAGTAAAAACAACCAACAAAGGTTTTACAATTGTATTCAAAATAGCCAATACAATAGCTACAATGATAGCGCTTACATAATTCTCTACCGCTACTCCAGGAAGAATCTTTGCCAGAACAAGTACTGCTAGAGCGCTTAAAATAAGTTTTAGTAAAAAATTCATATACCAAATATAAACTTTATTTTTTTTCAATAAAAAAAACCTGCTGAAAAACAACAGGTTTTTATTCGTTTATTTTTGAAGCTATCTTCCTCTAATTAATATTATTACTCAAAGTAACTGTTCCATAATCTACAGGATTTACCTTTGGCAAATTAGCTCCATACGTTTTTTTAACAGCATCCAAAATACCATTAGCTATAATAGCTTGAGCTCTTGGTGTAGGGTGTACACCATCTAATGAGAATCCACCTCCTGTTATAAATTGCGAAGTAACTATTTCTCCTCCTTGCAGAGGTATCCCACCATTGGCTGCTTGTGCTAAATCAGCAGCAGCATCATAAAATGCAAGACCATTTGCAGCTGCTAAGGCAGAAATGGTTGCATTAAATCCATTACGAGCATTTTCTATAGCAGTTTGTTCTGCTGGGATTAATACATATTGATCTTCTAGAGGCAATGACACTCCTTTTACAGAAAACTGTCCTGCTTGCTCTTGACTCAACCCTAAGCCCATCAATTCTGCTAATCTATCAGTATCTAACTTACCGATAACACTAGAACTGGTAAGTACCAACAAATCATTTGCTGTTGCCTGTCTTGCCTGTCCAAATTGCGCTGCAACAACTGGTGCTAATGGCCCAAACGTACCCGCTAAAGCTAGAGCAAGACCATCTGTAATATCTGTAAGTGATTCATCCTTGATCACAACAGCACTAGCACTTGTTGTAGAAAATTGTATAGCTCTTTCAGGAACTCCTAAAGCTTCAAATGCAAGGTTCAACCCAGCATAGGTAGCATTAAGTGTTGGTATCTGAGGCCCAAAACTTTCATCCGCAGGATTCAATGGCGCATGAGGAACAGTCGTAAAGAATGGTATTGAAGTTACACTAGGCAAACTCAAGACTACTCCTTTTGCTCCATTTGCAGTAAGTGCATCCAGTAATTGACTATATACCCCTGCAAACACAGTCGTATTTGTGATATCTGTAGAACCATACGTAGACGGATCAAGATTAGGCACTTCATTTTGATCTACTCCAACACCTCCTGAAGTAGCATAACTAAGAATATCATTATTCCCTATCCACAAACTAAAAAAAGTAGGGTCTTGAGCTACTGCATCTTGTATTACGGTAGATGTTGTAGAAGAAGCAAACCTAACATAATAAGGGTTTGCTAAACCAGGCTGCACTCCAGCCACATTACCATATTCTGGTGCTGCCAAATGAAAACTCTTGGCTCCTGGAATCCCCATATTATTAAAAGAACTTCCTAGATTTGTAGAAATCTCAGTTGTTGGCGCTGCTCCCGTATAAATATCAGGACCTATTGGCGCTCCTTTATCATCAAAAGCTAATACAAATCTATTATCCAAAATCTGGGTTCCTCCTAGTAAAGCTCCTCCTGTATTATCTGCCATAAGAGGCTGTATAAAATCGCCTCCTCCTGCAGATTTGAATTGTTGAGATATTATATTTGGGTATGAATTTTCTTGCCCTGTAATATACAATGCTCCATCTGCAAAACCAGCCGTAAGAGAGTTTCCTAATGCTACATAGGTACTGAAATCAGCTTCTCCATTAGTATATACACCTGACTCCTCAATAGGATTATCAAATTCTGGTTCACATGCTACAAATCCTAATGCCAGAATTGCTAAATATTTTATATTTTTCCTCATCATCTTTTATTACATTTTATAAGTTAAACCAAGTCCAGGCGCAAAAGCGCTCGATTTATATGTTCCTCCAAAAGGTCCTCCTGAACCAGCATCATAAGAAGCATCAACCTCTTCAAATCTCAAGTAAAAGAATGAAGCATCTATTGCCAACTTAGGAGTTACTGCAAAACTTAAACCTCCTGTAAATCCATCAGAATCATTACGTGGCGTTTCTGGCGCAAAAAATCCTGGTTGAACTGGTGTTTCATCTCTGTAATAACCTGCTCTCAAAGTAATTTTCTCTGTTGCCTCATACTGTACACCAAATCTATATACGGAAGAGTTTTTATAGTTACGAGGGTTTATTGAGCTAGAACCATTACCAAAAGTAAGATCCAAAGATTCATACACTTCCCAGAATTGTCTGTTATAATCAAATGCAAACAACCATTTATCACACTCATAAGAAAGTCCTACAGTTAATTCTGCTGGAAGCGGTAGTTCTGCATTAAAAGATGTAGTCCCATTTGGTGGTATCCCAGGTCTTGTTGTATTTGGAAAATTTGAGAAAGTAGCTTCTCCATCTTCTGATTCAAGTATAATCTCACTTCTATAACTAAATCCAATATGAAGATCCTCTGTTGGATTAAACATAGCTCCAACACTCCATCCCCAATTTGTAACTCCAGAATCATCGATTGCAATATTAGAACGGTTTCCTTCTATATCAGTAGCAGTTCTATTAGCATTACGATTAAACTGTACTGACCCTGTTACAAATATTGGTCCTCCACCAATACTAAAATGATCCGAAAGCTTAAATGACACAACAGGCTGTACATATATTGCTGCCAATTCGATTTCATTCACCAAATGAGATCCCTCCCAATTGGTTGGCCAGGTTACTTCACTTCCGTAAGGAGTATACACCCCAAGACCCAAAGACATCCAGTCATTTACTTTATAAGAAGCATATATATTAAGAGGTGTCCCTACAGAGCTATCGGTCTCTGATGACACTCCAAATTCAGTATTTTGATACAAAACATCTGTAAAAACACCACTCACACCAACACTTACGTTTAGTTTATTTTCTAAGTATACAAGACCCGCTGGGTTAAAAAATACCAGCTCAGCACTATTCACCACACCTACTCCAGTATGCCCCATAGCTATCGCCCTTTGCCCTTGCACACTAACTCTATATCCACCTGCATAGGTGACCGTAGCCACCGAGACGAATAGAACTAATAATAAAAGTTTTCTCATAATTAATTTAGAATTGTTTGTTATTTTGGATTTTGAAAAATTGATATCTCAAATTTACTCTAAAATACTAATTATCCAACGAAATCACTAAAATATTATGCATACATAGTATTTTTCGCTTATTTTTTGACAAATTCTAATACTTCTGCCAAAAATTCTTTTGGGTTTTCTGCATGCAACCAATGTCCTGCAGCAGAAATTTCCCTGATTATCGAATTAGGAAATTGATTTTTTATTCGAGCTTCGTCACTCTTAACAATATAATTAGATTTTTCTCCTTTTAAAAATAAAGTAGCACCTTTATAACTATCCTCTAAAGAAAGTTCTACTCCTATCTGATCTGCATTTTCTGCCAAAGCTTCCAAATTCATTCGTAATCCTAGCTCTCCTTTATTTTTCCAATACAAGTTTTTCAAAAGAAACATACGTACACCAACATCTGGCACATACGCACTTAATTCTTTATCTACTTCATTTCTAGATTTCAACAGTTCAAAATCTAAAGCTCTCAGTCCATCTAATATATCCTGATGATGCAAAGGATAATACTTAGGCCCAATATCTGCCACCATCAAATGATCAAGCAACTCTGGAAATTTAACCGCAAAAAGCATCACTGTCTTCCCTCCCATTGAATGCCCTAACAACTGAATATTACTTAGATTATTCACCGTACAATACTTAGCCAAATCCTCTGCCATTAGGTCATAACTAAATTCTTTACTATGAGGACTTCTACCATGATTACGCTGATCTATGAGATGTACTTGAAAACCCTGCTCAGAAATTTTCTTTCCTAGAGTTTTCCAATTATCACTCATCCCTAAAAAGCCATGAAGGATTATAAATGGTTGCCCTTCTCCAAAAACATTAGCATGTAACTCCATATACAATCATTATCATTTAAGTTTATTCAAATACATATTAACTACATTCTCTAACCCCAAATAAATAGATTCACTAATCAAAGCATGCCCTATCGATACCTCTAGAAGTCCAGGTACATTTTCTTTAAAGAATTGTATATTATCTAATGAGAGATCATGCCCTGCATTTACCCCTATTCCTAAATCAATAGCCTGTTGTGCACATGACGAGTAAGGCCCTATAGCTTTTTGGTTTCCTTTTGCATATTCTGAAGCAAACTCTTCTGTATACAGTTCAATTCTATCTGCACCTGTAGCAACTGCACCCTCTATCATATCAGATACTGGATCAACAAATATAGAAGTACGTATGTCATTACGTTTAAACTCTGATATTACTTCTTTCAATAAATCTTTGTGTTTTCTAGTATCCCAACCTGCATTACTCGTAATCGCATCTTCTGCATCTGGAACCAAAGTAACCTGAGTAGGCTTGACAGCTAATACTAAGTCTACAAATTTTGGCACAGGATTCCCTTCTATATTATATTCTGTAGTCACTACAGACTTGAGATCATATGCATCCTGATACCGTATATGCCTTTCATCAGGCCTTGGATGAATCGTAATCCCTTCTCCTCCAAAACCCTGAATATCTTTTACCACTTGTACAAGATTAGGAGTATCCCCTCCTCTTGAATTACGTAAAGTTGCAATTTTATTAATATTAACACTTAATTTTGTCATAGTTTTTGATGTCTTTTACTAAAAAAGCAAAAATACAAAGTTGAGAACGCCTCGATTGTATATTTTTTGATTATTTTGCATAATATAGCCCCCAAAAAATTATGAAAACGAATTTATATATTGTTAACGAAATTGAACCTTTAGACGTATCTGTAAAAGTAACAGATGCACAACTATTATTCAATGAACTTACCTATACCCATTTCCCTGTTATAAAAGAAAACATATACCTCGGATGTATTTCTGAGGCAGATATTAGATGTTTTGAAACTGACAAAGCTCTGGAATCTTATCAATATGCACTAGAGGGGTTTTATGCCCGAGAAGATAATAACTGGCTAGATATTCTAGAATCATTTGCACAAAATAATTCTAACATCATGCCTGTTTTGGATGACAACAATAACTACTTAGGTTTTTTTGAACTAGGAGATATTATGAATCTTTTTAATGAGACTCCTTTTCTAAGTGAGCCTGGAAATATTTTGATCGTAGAAAAAGGTATTTTGGATTATTCGTTTAGCGAAATATCGCAAATCATAGAGTCTAATAACGCCAAAGTATTAGGGCTATTTATTTCTAATATGGAAAACGATGTAGCGCAAATTACTTTAAAAATAAGTGATAGTGACATCAACAATATTGTACAAACATTCAGAAGATACAGCTACAATATTGTATCAAAACATCAGGAAGATACATTTTTAACAAACTTAAAAGAAAGATCTAAATATTTAGCAAAATACCTTAATATCTAAAAGAAATAATATCTCCATTTTTAATATTAATACAAAGTAAATCACAATGAAGATCGGTATATACGGCCAGTTCTATCATAAAAACTCAGGAATTTATATCCAACAGCTATTAGAAACTCTGGATGAGAATGGCGTAGAAGTTGTAATAGAGAAAAATTTTCTTGAATTAATAAATCTTCATGATGAAATCGACAAAACATATTCTCATTTTAGCACTTTTGAAGAATTAGACACTTCTTACGATCTTTTTTTTAGTATAGGAGGAGACGGTACTATTCTCAAAACTATTACTTATGTTCGAGATTTAGGAATTCCTATTGCAGGAATTAATACTGGAAGACTTGGCTTTTTGGCTACCATTCAAAAAGAAGAGATCAAAGATAGCATTGCACTTATATTAGACAAAAAATTCTATACCTCATCAAGAAGCCTTGTTACAGTAGAAACTTCTCCTGCAACTGATGAGTTTGGGGTTTTAAACTTTGCAATGAATGAGATTGCTGTGAGCAGAAGAAACACAACTTCTATGGTTACTGTTCACACCACTCTCAATAATGAGTTTCTCACCTCATATTGGGCAGACGGACTCATAGTTGCTACCCCAACTGGCTCTACAGGATATTCTTTAAGTTGTGGCGGCCCTGTAATGATGCCTGATGCAGAAAGCATGGCACTTACTCCTATTGCTCCGCATAACCTAAACGCTAGGCCACTTGTTATTCCCGATAACCAAAAAATTGAATTACAAGTCTCAGGAAGAGAAGATACATATTTGGTTTCTCTAGACTCAAGAATACACGCCCTCCCCAATGAAACTACAATAATTATAAAAAAAGCTTCATTCAAAATCAATATGGTCGTATTGCAAGAAGATAGCTTTTTAAAAACCCTACGAAAAAAGATGCTTTGGGGAGAAGATAAACGCAATTGAACAATAAATTGCACTAAAAAGTGTTTTTTATGCATACTATTTTACACAAATTCTTGTGTACTAAAGTTAATTGTTATATTTGCAAACTTTTGAAAATCTATGAGATACTTAGCATCACTTATAATTGTTGTGTTTTTTATGCAACCAATCACATCACAAACCTACGAAATAGGTTTGATGGCTGGAGGAGCTAATTACGTAGGAGATGTAGGATCTACACACTACATTGCTCCCAATGATATTGCGTTTGGAGCTATCGGAAAATGGAATAGAAGTAAACGACATGCTTTTAGAGCTTCTTTTTTATACGCAGAACTCAATGCTAATGACAGCAAAGGGGATGACAGAAGAAAAGAAAGAGGTCTTAGTTTTAGCAATTCTATAAAAGAATTATCGCTAGGAATGGAATTTAACTTCTGGGATTGGTATCTTTACGACGGTGCACCTCAATTTACCCCATATCTATATACAGGAATCACTACATTTAATTATGGCGCTCAAGCAATTGATACTAATGATAGAATAGGTGCTTATGCCGATAAATGGAGTTTTGCCATTCCTATGGTTTTAGGAATTAAAAAGACATTGGGTAGAAAATTTGTAATTGGAGCAGAAATAGGTGCTCGATATACATTTACAGATAATCTAGACGGTAGTAATCCCGACGATAGATTTGGTACAGGATTTGGTAATTTAAACAACAATGACTGGTATTTATTTACTGGTATTACAATATCGTACACTTGGGGTAGGATACCTTGTTATTGTGCTTTCTAAAAATGATTGATAAAAAACAATTAAACTCTAATATACCACAACATGTTGCCATTATTATGGATGGCAATGGACGCTGGGCCAAAAAGAAAGGCTTTTTCAGAGCTGTAGGCCACGAAAACGGAACTAAAGCCGTAAGAGAGGCCGTAGAAAGCAGCGCCGAAATAGGTATTAAATACCTTACTCTCTATGCTTTTTCTACAGAAAACTGGAATAGACCAAAACTAGAAGTAGACACTTTGATGAAACTCTTAGTTACTTCATTAAAAAAAGAAATCAAAACACTTCAAGACAATAATATCAAACTTAATACTATTGGAAATTTACAATTACTTCCTAAAAAAGTAAGAATAGAACTTTTGGAAGTTATCGACAAAACCAAAGACAATAGCCATATGACACTTACTTTGGCGCTTAGTTATGGTAGTCGAGAGGAGCTTGTAAAAACTATTGAAGAAATAAGTATTAAAGTTAAAAATGGTGTAATTTCGCCACATCTTATAAATGAATCAGTCATTAATGAGCATTTGTATACAAAAGATATACCTGATGTAGACTTATTAATACGTACCAGTGGGGAACAACGTATCAGTAATTTTCTATTATGGCAAATTGCGTATGCAGAATTATATTTTACAGAAATTTTATGGCCAGATTTTAGAAAGGAAGATTTATTCGAGGCCATATTCAATTATCAAAAAAGAGAAAGAAGATTTGGAAAAACTAGTGAGCAGCTCAGTTAAAGAAATGACAAAAAAACTACCTATTACGTATTTTACGTTACTCGCCTTATTAATATCAACATCGCTTTCTGCACAAAAAATACCTGGTGCTAACGGGAAAGAATACATTATTGGAGATATTAAAGTAACAGGCATTACCAGTTACAACGAGAATACTGTAATTACTTTTACAGGGCTAAAAAAAGGGGAACGTATTTTTCTACCAGGAGATAGAATAAGTAAAGTAATTAAAAAACTATGGAATCTCGAACTATTTAGCGACATCAATTTCTACATCAGTAATGTAGAAGGTGAAGTTGCTAATCTAGAAATCAACATACAAGAGGTTGCAGAATTAAACGAAGCCCGTATACAGGGCATCAAAAAACGTAAAGCCGCAGAGTTGATCAAAGACAATGGGCTTACCAAAGGCGCAAAGGTTACTGAGAACCTTACCACAACTACACGAAACTTTATTACAAACAAGTACAAAAAAGACGGATTCTTAAATACCAAAGTGGTCATCAACACCATCCCTATAAAAGATACCGTAAATAGTAATAAAGTAAATATGGTTGTCCTTATTGACAAAGGAGACCGTGTAAAAGTAGATAATATACTCATAGAAGGAAACGAGCAGCTATCTGATGCAAAGGTACGTAGTGCCATGAAAAACACTAAGCGCAAGAAGTTTCTCAGGTTCTGGAAAAGATCAAAATACATTCGAGCTGACTATGATGATGACAAAGACAACATCATTACAAAGTATAAAGAAAAAGGGTATAGAGATGCACGTATAATCTCTGATAGTTTGATTGTAGAAGATGACAATAGCGTATCACTACAACTTAATGTAGAAGAAGGAAACAAATACCATTTTGGTAATATTACTTTTTTAGGTAACAGTGTTTATACAGATCGCCAGTTGGCGAGACAACTCGTAATCAAAAAAGGAGACACCTATAATGGTGTTCTTCTAGAAAAACAAATTGCAGACAACACCAAACCTGATGCAAATGATCTTACCAACTTATACCAAAACAATGGGTATTTATTTTCATCTATTAATGCAGTAGAAACCAAAGTATACAACGATACTCTTGATTTTGAAATTAGAGTACGTGAAGGAAAGTTAACTTATTTTGATCATATTACCGTTACAGGAAACGACAAAACAAATGACCATGTAGTCTATAGAACCCTTAGAACACAACCTGGTCAACGTTATAGTAAAGATCAAGTTGTAAGAACTGTTCGTGAATTGGGACAACTAGGGTTTTTTGACCCAGAACAGTTAGAACCTCAATTTCAAAACCCAAACCCTCAGGCAGGAACTATAGATATTAACTACCCTGTTGTAGAAAAAGGGTCAAGCCAGATAGAACTACAAGGTGGTTTTGGTGGTGGTGGTTTTGTAGGAACGCTAGGGCTAGCATTTAGCAACTTCTCTATTCGTAACATTTTCAACAAAGAGTCATACAGCCCTCTTCCTATGGGAGATGGTCAAACATTAAGAGTAAGAGCACAAGCAAGTAGATTTTTTCAAACATATAGCCTTTCATTTGTAGAGCCATGGTTAGGAGGCAAAAGACCTTATCAATTATCTACTTCATTCTCTCACACTATTCAGTTTTTATTAAACAACAGAACTCGTAATGTAGACAAAGACAGTAAATTCCTTATCACAGGAGGATCAATTGGTATTGCAAAAAGATTAGATTGGCCTGATAACTACTTTACCTTATCTCAAGCTATAAGTAT
Organism: Aquimarina sp. I32.4; assembly: GCF_002924285.1. NCBI lineage: Bacteria > Pseudomonadati > Bacteroidota > Flavobacteriia > Flavobacteriales > Flavobacteriaceae > Aquimarina > Aquimarina sp. I32.4. Next base: position 24,083 of record NZ_PGUB01000051.1, read on the forward strand.
CAGACATTACAATCTAAAGAACTATAACACGAGATTGTTTACCTTTGGTAACGGTTCTTCAAACGACCTATCATATACTATTGGACTTAATAGAAATAATACCACAGTAAACCCTATTTTCCCAACAGGAGGATCAGAATTTAATATTGTAGCAAAACTTTCTGTACCCTACTCTCTTTTAGACGGGGTAGATTATAGTGAATTAGCTGATCGCAGAAAAGCTTTAGATGATCAATTGACAGATAGAAATGCTAACCTTACAGCAATAGAGCGACAGGAAAATCAAGATAAGATCGGGGTGATCGATCAAGAGCGTTTTAAATGGCTAGAGTACTACAAACTTAAATTTGATGGTACATGGTACACAAGCTTAATAAACATCGGTAACAAGCCTTTAGTTTTAAAAACAAAGGCTGAATATGGTTTCCTAGGCGCTTATAATAACGATAGAGGTAATATTCCATTTGAACGTTTCTTTTTAGGAGGTGATGGATTAGGAGCCACCAGTCTTGATGGTCGTGAGGTTATCTCACTAAGAGGGTACAAAAACCAATCTATAACACCTCAAAGCAGAACTAATAATCAAGATTTTGATGCTGATGGGGCAACAATTTATAATAAATATTCGTTAGAGCTTCGTTATCCTATAACACTAAAGCCCGCAGCATCAATATATATGCTCGGATTTTTAGAGGGTGGAGCTTCTTATGACAGTTTTAAAACTTTTAATCCTTTTCAATTAAGTCGCTCTGCTGGGGCAGGTTTACGAATCTTTATGCCAGCATTTGGATTATTGGGTATTGATTTTGGATATGGGTTTGATCCTATTCCAGGAGAGAATAGAGCTAATGGATGGGAAACTCATTTTATTATAGGACAACAATTTTAGTTTTGGCACGATTATTTCAATATACACACAAAAGTTATGAAAACAAAGGGTCTTTTACTAGTTGCAGCAGTCAGTTTGCTATTTTTCACAAATACAACAACTGCACAAAGAGGCATTAGAATTGGTTATATAGATATGGGATATATTCTAGAAAATGTTCCTGAATATAATGAAGCTTCTTCTGAACTTGACACTAAAGTACAAAAGTGGAAAGTGGAAATAGAAGCCGAACTCAAAGAGGTTGAGGAAATGCGTAAAGACCTGAATAACGAAAGAGTATTATTGACCAAAGAATTAATTGAAGAAAGAGAAGAAGATATTGTTTTTAAAGAAAAAGAAATATTAGAATATCAGCAAAAACGTTTTGGCCCTAATGGTGATCTTTTTTTACAAAAGAAAAGATTAGTACAACCAATACAAGATCAAGTTTTTGTTGCAGTTCAAGAAATTGCAAAAAATAAAAAATATGACTTTATTTTTGACAAGTCTGCTGATCCTGTTATGCTATATTCTGCGGATCGATATGACATAAGCGATCAAGTATTACTGAGAATAAATAGAGCCTCAAAAAGAAAGCAGTTAAGTAGTAAAAAAGATAAAAGAGCCCTAGAAAATGCCGAAAAAAGAAATCTAAGCCAAGAGAGAGAAGTAAGCGATAGAGAAAGAGCAGCTCAAAAAAGATTATCGCAAAGAGAACAACTTCTAGCTGAACGTAAAGCTGAAAGAGATTCTATCAGAGCTGCAAAAAAGAAAGAATTTGAAGAAAGAAGAGCACGATTACTAGAATTACAAAAAAGAAAAAAAGATTCTATCAACACTCTAAAAGCTCAAAAAGAAAATCTAGAAAATAATTAAAAACATTCGTATCTATACACGATATTTAAGAAATTAATTTTATAAATTTATAACACTTATTAATATTATTTACAAATGAAACAATTTAGAACATTACTAGTAGCTATTGCACTTATTATAGGAACTTCGAGTTTTGTAAATGCTCAGTCCAAAGTAGCGCATATTGCATCACAGGAACTAGTTGAATCAATGCCTGCTTTCAAAGCTGCAAAAAGTGAAATCGAAAAACTAAATAAAACGTATGATGCAGAGATCAGAAACATGATGCTGGAATTGCAAAATACAATGAAAAAATACCAAGCTGAAGCTGCTACTAAAACAGAAGAGGAAAATGCTAAAAGAGCACAAGAAGTACAGGCTACAGAAAAAAGTATCGGAGATTACAGAAATAATGCAATCAAAGATCTTCAGAAAAAAGAAATCGAACTAATGAAGCCTATATACGAAAAAGCACGTACATCTATTCAAAAAGTTGCTAGAGCTCAAGGTTTTCAGTATGTATTAGACTCTACTACAGGAACAGGAGTTATTATGGCTGATGGTAAAAATCTTATGGCAGACGTAAAAAAAGATTTAGGTATATAACAACACTACTTTAGTTTACAGAATAAAAAAAACAGTGAGGTCAACATTTCACTGTTTTTTTTATTTTTGAACAAATGATATTTACAATGCAAAACCAATCTATCGGTATATTTGACTCTGGTGTTGGCGGAACTTCTATATGGAAAGAAATCGTTACACTACTACCTAATGAAGATACTATTTTTCTTGCCGATAGCCAGTATGCTCCTTACGGAAAACGTAGCAAAGAAGAAATCATTGAATTAAGTATTAAAAACACAGAAAAACTACTTAATTTAAATTCTAAAATCATTGTAGTTGCTTGTAATACTGCAACTACAAATGCTATAAAAGTACTGCGCGCTACTTATGACATCCCCATAATCGGAATAGAGCCTGCAATAAAACCAGCGGCTATTCATACCAAAACAAAAAAAGTTGGAGTTCTAGCCACCAAAGGCACCCTATCGAGTGAATTATTTACCAAAACCTCTGACCTCTACACTCAAAACATAGAAGTTATAGAAGTAATAGGCACAGGCCTTGTTGAGCTTATAGAAGCTGGTAAAATTGAGTCTAAAGAGATGTATACATTACTCAATACCTACATCTCCCCCATGCTAGAAGAAAACATAGACCATCTTGTTTTAGGATGTACACATTACCCATACCTTATTCCTGTTTTAAAAAAAATACTTCCAAGCAAAGTATCTATTATTGATTCTGGGGAAGCCGTTGCAAGACAAACCAAAGCCATTCTCACCACCAACAATCTATTAACTCATTCTACAAAAAATGGCAACCACACAATATACACTAATGGGGATATTTCTATAATACAAGAGATACTTAAACCAATACCTAATAAGCACACTATAAAACAATTGAATTTTTAATCCCACACCTCTCCTACAAGAGGGTTTAAAAAACAGTTTACATGAAAACAATATGTAACATATTAGTCTTACTACTATTCATCCTATTTTTAAGTTGTAATAATTACAAAAAACAAGAAGCTCCCACAAAAATAATTTATATAGATCAGGAAACTGAATCTGATAATGAACCAGCAACTATAATTGGTGAATGGCATTTGGATTCTATTATTCATATTGATAGTGGGATTACAGGGAGCACACAATATCCATTTGCAACAATGATCTGGTCTTTTTCTGACAAAGGAAGATACACTGTCACAAGACAAGAAGATGAACTTGAATTAACACCACAATCAAACGATAGCCTGAAATCAAAATTCACAGCCGAAGTACAAAAAAAAGTTTTTAATGGTACGTATCAACAAAAAGATAACGAACTCATCACATTTATTTTTGGAGGAGAAACCAACTATCATATCAAAGAGAAATCAGACACTTTATTACTATTAGAATCTCAAAGGTACCAAGTCCCTCCTATTAGTGAAGAAGACAAAAATAAAATAACAAGACATTATTTTACCTATATAAAAAAATAGCTCAAAAAATTTAAGCAGTAATCATACTACAACAAACCATCTAAAGAAGAAGTTCTTTAGATGGTTTGTTATTATAACAAAAACCGATGTGTTTTTAGCAGTAAATAGGCCCACTAATTCCGCCACCACCTGTACCTGTACCTGTACCTGTACCTGTACCTGTACCTGTACCGCCACAGTTATCAGTATAACATGTTTGCCCAGGCTGATTACCTTGCCCAGCACAACTGTGCAACGATGGATTACCTGTTCCTCCTACAATAGATTTTGCAGCTAGATTAGAGATTTTAATTTTCTCAAGGGATAATTTTTTAGATGATTTTTTCATTATTTTTATGTTTTTATTAACCAATACAACAATAAAAACATAAAAAAATTATAACTATGGCTTTATTTTAACAATTTTTAACACAAATAAATTAATCTTATTGTTAAAAAACAATAAATATCCCACCTTTCTATATTAATCATTTAAAATAATCTAACAATGTTCCTTTTTTAGATGATGATACTGACAACTCTTTTCCAGAAGAAAGCACAACACTTCCTCCTTTACCTTTTTTATATCGTGTAACCTTACTTACATTCACTAAATAACTTTTATGTATCCTTATAAATCCATGTAAATTCAAAGATTCTTCAAAATATTTCAAGGTTTTACTAACGAGCTTATGGCCTTTTTCTAAATAAATTTTGGTGTAATTATCATCTGCCTCACAATACAAAATATCAGAAATTTGCAACACTTCAAATCCATCTTGTTGAGGAATTGTAATTTTCCCTTCTGCTGAAGTAACTTTGGGAACTAATACAGTATCCAATAGTGCAGTTTCTCGTTGCTTGATATGAGTCACATGATCAACAGCTTTAATCAAATTATCGATTGCAATAGGTTTTAGCAAATAGTAAGTAGCCTGAGCATTCAACGCATCTACTGCATAGTGATCATAAGCGGTAACAAAAACAATTTCAAAAGTACGATCAGGCACCTGCTCTAATAAATCAAATGCATTTCCGTATGGCATTTCTACATCCAAAAACAATACATCTGGTGTGTGAGATTTTAACAATTCTATTGTTTCTTGTACGCTAGCGGCTTCGCCTAATACAGTAACCGTTTTACAATATTTACTCAAATAATTTCTAAGAATAATTCTACTATTGGCTTCATCATCTACTATTATTGCAGTTACGTTCATTTACTTGTCTTTCTTAAGAATTAATTTTACTTGTGTTCCTTCTGTATTATCATACAAATCAGACACCACTACATCTACTTTGTCTTTATACATCTTATTGAGGATGGCAATTCTCTTTTTAATATTCCCCATTCCTTTAGAATTTTGTGATTTCTGATTTTGGGTTTTCAGTTCTTTAGATTTTTTACGCCCTATACCATCATCAGCAATAGTAATTACAATGCTATCATGAGCTATTTTCTCAAAACGTATTGACAACAACCCTTTTTCTTTTTTATATCGCAACCCATGCCAGACCGCATTCTCTACATAAGGTTGTAGCAACATAGGAGGTATCATATATGCTTCTACATCGATTTCTGGATCAACCTCAACTTTATATTCAAATTTATCTTGAAATCTAAAATGCTCTAATTGCACATAAATCTTAAGAAGTTCTATTTCTTTTTCTAATGGTATAAAATCCTCTTCACTATTTTCTAGTACCGCTCTCATCAATAAAGAGAAATCGGTAAGATATCTGTTTGCAGTTCTCTCATCACTTGTTGCAATAAATGTATTTACAGAGTTTAAAGCATTAAAAATAAAATGTGGATTCATTTGTGATCGCAACGATTTTAATGCCAAAAGGTTATTTGCATACCGTTGTTGCTTCATGTTTCTATACATTAAGTATGCTGCAAGAAGTAATAAAAGAGTTAGTCCTATCAAAAAATAGATTATAATCTGTTGCCGTAAACTTTGTTGATTTATTAGCTCTTGCGATGCAAATGCCAGTTCATACCTTACCTCATTGAGTTCTCTATCTTTCTCTAGCGTTGTAATACGGTTTGCTCTTTGTGAGAGCTCTCTACCAAATCGCGCCGCCTGAGATATTTCTTGATCTTTTTGAATGTATAGCTTATCAATAATCACTTCATACTCTTCAAAAGCCTTAGAAGCCTTTTTAAGTTCTCCTTTTTCTCTATATACTTCTCCTAATTTCCTGGTAGCATCTTTTTGAACAATCAGATCATTTTTTGATGCAGCCTCTTTTATACTTTCCTCTAGATAAGGTATTGCCTCGTCATAAGCTTCTTGTGCCGCAAAGGCTCTGGCAATTTTATAATTTTGCACCTGCGTAGTAAGAGAGTTATCTTCTGCCTCAGGGGGTGCATCTTGAGCTTCCTCAAGTTCTTCTATATCCTCAATTGCTTCTTTTCTTAACTGTATCTCTTTCTCATAACTATTACTCTTGTTATAAAAATCTGCCGCAACAGTTCGTTGTCGTGCAGATATTTTTTTACTCTTCTGCTGTGCCAATTGCACAGAATTATCCAAGTATAGCTCTGCATCTTTTATATTTCCTTCCTGCTGTAATACTCCAGCCAACTTAGAATTCAAAAAGATTACTTTATCATCAAGTTTTTTTCGTTGACTTATAGAGAGTGCCTTATTATAATTTATTGTAGCTTTAGAATAATTCTGCAATCCTTTATAACTATCACCCAATCCTTCATAAATCATAATTTTTTGAGAACTACTTATACGTGATTTCTGTAATTGATCAAAAGTAAGTAATGCCGATTGATAGTTCTTATCTTCTAGTTGGGCGTATCCTAATTTGATTTTTACGTCAACAGTATATTTATTTTTAAGACTTATCAGGTAATTACTTTCTGCAAGATCAGGTTGTTTCCAGTATCTATATATATCTGCCAGCGTCTCAAATAGTGCTGCTTTTTTATTTGCTGATGAGGGGTCATCATCTCGTATAGTCTCTAATGCACTTGTTATATGCTCTATACTTGTAGCGGCATCTTTTTTTAAGGTAGTCTTTGCCGCTTCTAGATTCTTGCGATATATAGACTCTGATTCTCTTTTCTTAGAATAAATAGATGATTTTGAAAGTTTCTTTTCTGGAATATCCTGAACCTCTATATCGATTCTTTGTCCATCTTTGATTGTATACCGTACCGTATTAAAGCTATCATGGGTAACAATAAGCTCATCTCCTACTCGTGCTTCGATCTTAAAATTACCAAAAGCATCAGTAGTAACAGCTCCTTTTCCTACTACTGTTACATCTACATCTCTAATAGCTTTTCGAGTACTCTTCTCTTTTACAGAACCCTTGATACTCATAGATTCAGAACGTTTCATCCTAGTCTCTTGCTGTCCCAAAACCAATACTGGCAAGAAACACAAAAACAATAATATCAAAACAATCTTCTTCATCATACTTAATTAAAACAAGGTAAACTTAACCCATTTAGCTCGGATAATAAAATTCACTTTTCTCGATTATTCTATTTTACGCCTACTTTTAGCTATAGAAGAGAAACTTAACTAATCAAACAGGCATTCTTACTCATTGATTATCGATATACCCTCATTTCAGGTTTTTAGCAAAAAAAGTTATCTATAGTTTTACTTCAACATTAAAAAAGAAAGCTATGAAGACATTTTTTACATGGAGTATATTATCCTTATTTTTTATCATTTCTTGCAATGCTAATAATAAATCAAATTCTGAAATCTCACTTCGAAAAGAGAAAAACCATATTATAAGTACTACCAAAACAGATCCAAATATCCGTAATATTCAAGTAGCACTATTACTAGATACGAGTAATAGTATGGATGGCCTTATCGAACAGGCAAAAGCGCAATTATGGGAAATTGTAAATGAATTATCGTATGCCAAATGTGGGCATAATAAAATAAAATTAGAAATTGCCCTGTATGAATACGGGAATGATGGGTTACCTTCTCAAGAAGGATTTATCAGGCAGGTACTTCCTTTTTCTAATGATCTTGACGAGATCTCAAAAGAACTTTTTGCACTTACTACCAACGGAGGAAATGAATTTTGTGGTAAGGTCATCAATACTTCTATCAATCAATTGGGATGGAAAAAAAGTAACGACCACCTTAAATTAATTTTTATTGCTGGCAACGAGCCTTTTACGCAAGGCCCTGTTGATTATAAAGATGCTGCAACAGATGCATTAGAAAAAGGCATCACAATCAATACTATTTTTTGTGGTAATTACCGACAAGGGATTGATACACAATGGAAACATGGTGCCGATATTACTTATGGAGAATATAGTGCTATAGACCATAATCGAGAAACCATACATATTGCAACACCGTACGACAATATCATCCTAGAACTCAACAATAAACTAAACAAGACCTATCTTTATTATGGTAATCAAGGAGCACAAAAAAGAAAACTACAGGCAGAGCAAGATCATAACGCCAGATCCTATAGTTCTGCAAATGCCGTAAGCCGAACGGTAAGCAAAAGTTCTGGATTTTATAAAAACAAAAGTTGGGACTTGATTGATGCAGTAGAAGATGAATCTTTTGAAATAGAAGAGGTTGAAAAAGAAGACCTACCACAAGAACTGAAAGATAAATCTAAAACAGAACTCACACAATATATTGCCGAAAAAAGTACTGCAAGAAAAGAAATACAACAAGAAATTAATGAACTCAATAAAAAACGAGTACAATTCATAAAAGAGAATAGCAAAAAAGAAGGAACCAGTCTAGAAACTGCACTACTTAATGCAATCAAAAAACAAGGTAGAAAAAAAGCTTTTACCTGGGAGGAGTAATACAGTAAGGTATCCCAGTGATGCCTACCTCCTCTTACATATTTCACAAATCTCTCATTTGATCGTAATATCAGGTGAGGGATTTTATGTATACTTCTCTTTGATATAGAGTTTGATCATTATGAATTCTATATTTTATACTAAAAAGCAACCCTTATTTAGAATGATTATACCAAACTAGAAAACGTGCTGTAGAATCAGAGACGATTCCAGTGCCACTGTTTTTGATCCCGTAAAACCCGTGGCGATTCCAGTAGAACAAGATGTGATCCCGTAAAATCCAGCATGATTTCCTGTTTACCTTGGGGTGATCTCGTGTTTTTGGTGAGCTATTCTCAAAAAAAATATAACAATAAACAGCAATAGAGATAGCACATACACGCAGTAAATTCATTTTTTTTCAAAAAAAAACGCTCAGATTACAGATATCTGTAAGGATATGAGTTATAGTTTACTTAGTTTTGTTTCTGAAAGTAAAGGTCTTATCGTAAAATAGGTTGATTTTTTTAAAGAATACGATATGCCCTTCTTTCTACTACCCCATAATTTTTTTGAGCTAAGCTCATACTAAACGTAATTTTTTTAAAACCTAAAAATTAATATAATTATGGCAACAAAAACAGAACTGATTATTGAGAACAAGACCTACAGTCTTCTAGAATGCACCTTTGATTACCACAAACCCATAGACTATTCAGGAAGACCCAGTGCGCGAGTGCAAGCAGGAAGCATCATGGTGGTCATAGATTTTGATGGTCAGGATGAACTCATAAACTGGGCAGGTAGTGATACCACTACTTATGATGGTAAGATTATTTTTTATAAAGGAGACGGTACAGGAATCAAGTTTACATTAGATTTTAAAACAGCCTACTGCACAGATATGAGCACCTATCACAGTAACCTCAATGGTGGTGGCGTAGTATCAGAACTTATGATCAATGCACACAAAATGAGTATAAAAGGACACACCCATACCAATAACTGGCCCGTAGCCTCAAAAAAATAAAACCTATGCTCAGGATGAGAAAAAGTAATCAAACCCTATCTGGGCTTGATGATATACTACGCCCTGCAATAGAACGTGCTGTAAAGCCACGATTTGATGGCAACCCTCCTACTGCTTTTGATATAGGGTTTGCATTGCAACAGGAGATCGATAATACCCGCACCGCATTATCAAAAGCCTTATACAAAATAGATTTGGCAAACGATGATATAGGTGGAATATCTAGTTTTGTTAGGACGATTTTAAATAGCCCATAATGTTAAATATATTTGAATTATGGTAAAGCGAAAACATAGTAACGATTTTAAACTTATGATTGTAGAGTTATTACAATCAGGTCAAAGTGTACAGCAAGTGAGTTCAGAATATGATTTAGATGGAAGTATGATCCGTAAATGGCGTAAATCATATGAATCTACCTCTGGTAAATTCACTGTAAAACAGGAATTGAGTACAAA
>NZ_PGUB01000052.1:0-33569 GCF_002924285.1 Aquimarina sp. I32.4
AAAATATTTCCATCATAAGCACGCCAAATACGCCGCCTGAAAGATTTATAAGAACTAATTACCCTAACGATTAATAACTGTTCTAAAAAACGCAATCCTTTTGCTTCTTCTTTAAACATAGCTGGATATCTAGAAGCATTATTGAGTTTTACAACAATTTTTCGATGACTTGTTTGTAACACATACACTTCATTGATGTCTCCACCAGATAATTGAGTAGAAGAAATTATTTTTTCAGAAATCAACTCTTCAAAATAAGACAGTAATCTTGAGGAACACATTATTTCCTTTTATACGTAAGATATGTAAAGGGATGTTTATGTTTTTCATCAATATCATGAAATTCTTCTTTTTCTAGTTTCCAGGTTTTGGTATCAATTTCTGGAAAAAAGGCATCTGCATCAAAAGATTCATGTATCCTTGTTAACTCAATACAATCAGTATATTCTAATCCCAAAGAATAAATTTCTCCTCCACCTATTATAAAAGGCTGTTCATCTGCTTTGGCTATGTCTAACGCATCCTTGATCGTATGTACAACTATGGTTCCTTCTGCCTGATATGTTTTATCACGAGTAATTACTACATGTACTCTATTGGGTAATAATTTGGGAAAAGATTCAAAAGTTTTACGTCCCATAATAATATGGTGCCCTGTAGTCATCTTTTTAAAACGTTTAAAATCATCTGGCAAATGCCAAACCAAATCATTGTCTTTACCTAAAGCATTATTTTCTCCTGCTGCTGCAATCATGGTTACCATACGTTTCGATTTTATTGGTTCGGTAGCAACTCTAGTCGTTTTCTCTTTAATAAATTCTTCCTTCTTTTTTAGTAATTCTTCTTTAGGGTACATCAAATCCACATCTTTCTGAAGCAATGCTATTTCTTTTTTCTGTTTGATAATCAATTGCTCCATTTGTCTATCTACCCAGGCTTGTCCCATAAACTTACTAAACAACCATACATTACAGAAGTGCAATACAAATAGAAAAGCCCAACATAAGATAGCAATGATATACCAATTTGACCCAAAGAATGTAATCTCTTTTCCGTAGCCAAATACAATATTAAGAATTGCAAAAAAAACAGCGCCTACTATAAAAAGTATAAAATGCTGAAACAACCTTTTCTTTTGAATAATTCGTTTACGTGCATGCTCATAAAGCTCACGTTGCTGTGGGTCAATTTGTGGTGTTTCTTTCTTTTTTGAAAACATATTAATGCTAACTTAGTATCGGCAAGTAAAGATATAGCTTTTACTAAAAATCACTAAAATTACTTATGAAGAATTTAAGAAAAGAATTTCCTGTTTTATCACATCATACCTATCTCAATACTGCCTATTCTGGATTACTACACACTTCTCTTTTAGATTTTAGAAAAAGACATGACTTAGATTTCTATAATAAAGGCGGCGTATTTAGAGAAAGACAACAAGACGACTTGAGTAATGTGCGCAAAACAATTTCTTCTTTCTTTGGTAATTCTGATACTGATGTTATTTTAATCCCTAATTTTTCTCTAGGTTTAAAAATTCTCTTAGACGGCCTTGACAAAAACAAAAAAGTACTTTTACTTGATGGTGATTACCCTTCTATCAACACCGCAGTTATAGGCAAAGGTTTCGAGGTTTGCTATGCTAGCATAAATGCAACCTTGGAACAAAATATAGAGAAGGCTGTAAAAAAACACCTTCCTGATGTTTTTATATGTAGTATCGTACAATATATCAGTGGCATTGCGATAAATCTAGATTTTATAAAGGCATTAAAAACTAAATATCCTGATATGCTTATCATTGCAGATGGCACTCAATTTTGTGGCACTAAAGTTTTTGATTTTAAGAATTCTGGAATTGATATCCTTGGAGGTAGTGGTTACAAATGGCTATTGAGTGGTTATGGCAATGGTTTTTTCCTTTTTAATCACGAAATACTAGATCAGATCACCCCTTTATCCTATATCAATATGGCTGCAAAAGCAGATCAAAACCCTTCATACACAACTTTACAAGCTAGGTTTGAATGCGGTCATCTAGATACATTGAACTTTCGGAGTTTACAACATTCTTTGGATTTCATTTCTATAATAGGAGTTGCAACTATTGAAAACCATCTCTATGAATTATGTGAGTATGCAACAAAAGAACTGACCAAACTACATCTATTGGATAGTATTGTAATAAAACGACCAAAACACAGTTCTATTTTTAATCTAAAAGGTGATCACCGATTATATCAGTATCTCAAAGAGCATAATATTACTACTTCTCTAAGAGGACAAGGTATCCGAATTAGTTTTCATTTTTATAACACCATTCATGATATAGAAAAATTACTTACTGCTCTACATCGTTATTGTTAATAATTTACCTTCAAACACTCATTAAAATACTGAAAATCCGCCACTTCTATCTTTTTATTTTTAATCTTTTTATAGTAATTTAGTTTCTAAGTTATTAACCAAAATTTTAAATAACATACACAATTATGGCAATTACTAAACAATACTTAAAATCTAAACCTGTCTGTAAAGTTACTTTTATTGTTCCAGCAAAAAAAGCTAATAAAGTGAGTGTAGCAGGCGAATTCAACGAATGGAATACTGAAGCTACGGTTCTTAAAAAGTTAAAAAATGGAAACTTTAAAGGAACTATAGACCTTCCCAAAGACAATAAATTCGAATTCAAATATGTAGTAGATGGTGAATGGACTAATGAAATAGAAGCTGATGGTTATCAATGGAATGAATTTGCTTCTGCAGATAATAGCTTACTTGTATTATAAGTACTTTTATCAAACAATAATCAGCTTAATTATTTATTCTCTTCTGGTTTTTTGAATGGTTTTGACATGTTTTTTTGTAAAAAATAACTCTGTAAACCGAGAAAGGTAATTCTTGGGTTAAATTTGCATATAGTTACCTCAAAACCATTCAAATCCAGATTTTTTTTTATTAAATAACAGGATTTCAAAAAAATATAGCACCTATATAACCTTATCCAACAGCAGAGATATCTCTCTCTTCTTCTCTTTACTTATTTTTCTTACTGAATACACTTAAACTTATTGCGGCCAAAACATAAACAACTGTCTATCATGCGATTATTTTTTAATCTAATATGTTAGATACATCAATAAAGTATCGGTTTTTATATTCTAAATTTGATAAATATTACACACTCAACTCATAAATGAATACTAAACATTTATGTTATTTATAACAATAGTGATGTATTGTCTTTCAATACATCACTATTAACCAATGAACCGTAATGCTTACAACTAAGGCTTATAAAAAGATTGATTTAAAAAATATTATTGGCAATACTCCTCTTGCTAAAATCATTTTTTATTTAAAGAAAAAAAAAGAATCGTATACGCAAAGCTCGAAAATTTTAATATGACAGGTAGCATAAAAGATCGTGTTGCTTTACATATTATCAATAAGTCTTATGAGAACGGTGATTTACATCCTTATAATGAAATTGTTGAGGCAACGAGTGGAAACATGGGGATTTCTTTTGCTGCCATAGGAGCTGTATACAATCATCCTGTAACTATATATATATGGCTAATTGGATGAGTAACGAACGAAAGCGGCTAATCAAAAGTTTTGGTGCATCTATTATTCTAGTATCTCCAGAAGAGGGTGGTTTTCTTGGCAGTATTGAGTTTACAAAAAGACATCAACTCTCTAAGAAAAATGTTTTCTTACCCCGCCAGTTTGACAACTTTTACAATGTAGAAAGTCATTATATGACTACTGGACCAGAGATATACGATCAAATGAAAAATTTAGGGATTACCATAGATGCATTTATAGCTGGTGTAGGTACTGGAGGAACAATAATGGGAGCTGGGGGCTTTTTGAAAGAAAAATACAGTACTATAAAAATTCATCCTTTAGAACCTGCTAATTCTCCTACATTATCTACTGGTTACAAAATAGGAAAACATCGTACACAAGGGATATCAGATGAATTTATTCCTTCTATCATCAAACTCGAAAAATTAGATTCGATTATTCAAGTTGATAATGGGGATGCAATTATAATCGCACAAAAACTATCAAACGAAATTGGTCTAGGGGTAGGTATCTCATCTGGCGCTAATTTTCTAGGCGCAATCATTGCTCAAGAAAAATTAGGGGTTGATGCCAATGTAGTAACTGTTTTCTCTGATTGCAATAAAAAATATCTAAGTACTGATCTATGCTATACAGAGACAAAAAAAGATGATTTTATGTCACCAGATATACAATTAATAGGATTTGAAATTATTAGATAAAAATTACTTACTCTAATTATTTAAAACTTTACACAAATGAAAAAAATCAGTTTATTACTAGCCTTAGGGTTTATTATCGCACTAATAAGTTCGTGCGAAAAAGAATCTATACAAAAAGAAGAAAATTCACTTACTTCTGAAAATCGTATTATTATAATCAAGAATATTTTCTGGTTGCCAATAGAGGCTCTTCTACAGTAAGTATTTTTAATGATAAAACCACCGATCTCATAACAGAAATAACTTTACCCGATGCAGGTGCACAACCTACTTATTTAGCTCATAGCAAAAGAAATAATGCAGTATATGTAGGTGATTTTGCAAATAAAAAATCGTTTATTACGATGCAAATACTTTTAAAATGAAAGGGGAAATAGCTATCCAAGAGGGTGCTTTTCATATATGGATCAATGAGCGCGCCAACCAATTATGGGTAAACAATATAGTTTCTAAAGGCTCTAGTTTAACTTAGCTATTTTTTGTATATTATGGTATGATACTTAGTAAATTAAAGGGTGCCTTGCTTTTACTGGAAAGTGATGAAAGTGAAAAATTACTAGCAGAAGTTCGTCTAGAACTTAATACAGAAATTGAGCAACAGATTATTTCCAGACGGGAGATTCTGAACAACAAACAAGGTGCATGTCCTCATTGTTCTGAGAAAACCTACATTCGTACAGGTATAGATAAGGGTTCTCAACGCTATAAGTGTAAATCCTGTATGCGTAGTTTCACAGAATACACAGGCACTTGGATGGCTCGATTACGATGTAGAGATGTGATTTCTGATTATCTAGAGCTGATGTTAGAAGAGAAAAGTCTCGATAAGATAAGTACAGCACTTAATATAAACAAAAAGACTGCTTTCGATTGGAGACATAAAATACTTGCAGCATTAAACGACAATGATAATGATCAGGATGATTTTACTGGGATTACAGAAAGTGACGAGACTTTTTTTCTTAGATCAGAAAAAGGAATAGAAGTGAAACAACGCGAATCCAGAAAGAGAGGAGGAAGTTCTACTAAGCGAGGTGTCAGTAATGATCAGGTTGCAGTTATAGTTACTCAAGACAGGAAATCAGCAATAGACATAAGTGTTGCTACCCTTGGTCGTATAAGTATGACCGATCTTGATAGAGTAATTGGAACACGAATAAAAAAAGGAACTACAATTTTATGTAGTGATTCTCATCACAGCTATAAAGGCTTTGCCAAACAAAGCGAAGTGGAATTTCATCCAATAAATGTATCAAAACAAGAAAGGGTCAAGGGGGTATATCATATTCAACACGTAAATGCTACTCATAATAAACTTAAAAAGTGGATAGAAAATACTTTTTGGGGTGTTTCTACAAAATACCTACAACAATATCTCAATTGGTACAAAGTAAAGGAGTTACTCAAAAACACTAGAGATAAAACAAAGACTTTTAGTCAAATGGCATTAAGTGACAAGGCAATAGAGCGTTTTTTTAAGATTAATTCAGAATATGAAAAATTAATAACATAGCTTAAATAAACTACAGCCTTTCTAAAACAACATCTGTAATCGACTTGAGATCTAATTCTCTTATTGATAACTTATCATTACCTACTAATGAGATTCCTGAATTAACTGAAAATGCTGTACAGTATGATGTTACTATTTCTCCAAGCGGATATGCTGCTTATGTCACCATATTAGATGGTCCTGATAAAAGCTATGTTGTAATGTATAACACCAGCACTCTAGAATACGTTAAACATGAAACTGTAGGAGGTGATGCACACATATTACCTGTAGGTTACAATTTATATGTTCCTGCACAAAATGATAACAAATTAACTGTATTCAACAGGTTTAATTTGAATAAAAAACAAGAAATCTCATATAATTCTACGCATGGAATTATTGCTAGTTACAAGCACGTATTTACTACAGGGATTGCAAATAAAAAAATAGGGGTAATCAATCGATATACTAATAAAGTTATTTCAGAAATCGACACTGATTATAACATCCCTCATAATCTAGCTGTAAATAAAAAAGGTACGATACTATTCTTAGCACATTCAGGAGCATCAGCAACAAAAGTTGTTTTCTATTCTGTGAATAACAATGGTTCTTTACAAAAAAATCAGAATATGATTCTGGATTAAACCCATTTGGAGTACTATACTATTAATCACACTCTCAACATTAGTACTTACTCAAACTCCTAATCTATTTTTTAACGATTAGGAGTTGTTTTATATATAATATACTAAATCGATATTTCAAACTCACTTACGTACAAAGTAATTCACGAGTGAGTTACTATTTTTTTAGCCTTCTACAACCTCAACTCCTTTCCAGAAGGCTACATACCCTTTTATTTGTTTTGCAAGATCACTAGTCTCAGGATAATACCATGCTGCGTCTACATTTTCTTTTCCGTCTACCTGTATGGTATAATATGATGCCATTCCTTTCCAAGGGCAATTAGTATGTGTATCAGTAGTTGTAAAAAATTCTTTTTTAATTGCTTCAGGAGGAAAATAATGATTATTCTCTATAACTTTAGTATCATTACTTTCTGCAATTACCTGTCCGTTCCAAATTGCTTTCATAATTTTATTTTTTCATTAAGTATTAGGCTTTGGTAATCAAATAATCTTTGTAATAATTATTTTGATCAGAAAAAGATTTTACAATTTTCAAACCAGATTCTTTTGTCAACCATTTTACGATAGTATCATCGTATTTCTGAGATATTTCTGTATGAATACTCTCCCAGGCTTCAAAATGAACTTGCATTGATAAATCATTAATATCTACGGTTTGCTTTTCTTTGCTTACCAAATAACTTTTAGCAGTTCCACTTTCGGGATCATACGTCTCCCAATGCATGAATGCATCTATATCAAAATTTGCATTGAGCTCTTTATTAATTCGAATTAGAATATTCTTATTAAAAGCTGCTGTTATTCCTGTTTTGTCGTTATACGCATCCAAAACTTTCTGAGGGTGTTTCTTTTGATCAAATCCCATAAAAAGAAAATCACCAGAGTGCATCACATTACACAATTTTTTCAAGAACTGAATTGCTCTCGAATGCAGTAAGTTACCGATATTAGATCCTAATACCATAATTACTTTTTTGCGATCACTCATATGCTTTAGTCTATCTAAAACTTCAAAATATTCTCCTCGCTGCCCTTGCACAACAACTGCTGGCATTTCTTGTTTTAAGTTTTTCACCAACCCATCTATTGCATTTTGACTAATATCAATAGGGGTATATGTAAAATCAAAATGGTTATTTAACAACTCATGCAACAGCACTTTTGTTTTTTTACCATCTCCTGCTCCTAATTCAATTAGATCAAACCCCTCTTGGTTTTCATCAAACCTTTGAACAATATCAGATTTATGAGTTTTAAAAATTTCATACTCTGCTCTGGTGAGATAATATTCTGGTAATGCCATTATCTTCTGAAAAAGTTCATCTCCTAGTTCATCATAGAAAAATTTAGAAGATAAATATTTAGGAAAAGCACTCAATCCTTCGCATACTTCTTTTTCAAAAGTAGAAGTCAAAACTTTTTGATTTTTACAATTCATGTAAACTAGATAGGTTATAGATTTTTTGCCAATCTTACTCCTGTAAATTGCCATCTAAGATTAGGGTGGAAAAAATTACGATATGTTGGTCTTATGTGGTGTTGTGGTGTAGCAACGGATCCTCCTCTGAGAACTTTTTGATTCACCATAAATTTTCCGTTATACTCTCCCAATGCTCCAGGAGCTTTTTTGTAGTTCGGGTAAGGTAGATAAGCACTTTCTGTCCATTCCCACCTTGCTCCCCAATTAAAAAAAGATTGGGCCACTTCCCACTCAAATTCTGTGGGCAAACGCTCTCCTCGCCACTCTGCAAAAGCAAAAGCTTCATAATATGAGATATGAGTTACTGGTACATTATAGTCAATTTCTTTAAGCCCTTGTAGGGTATATTGATGATATTGACCATCTATAAAATGCCAGTACAAAGGAGTATTAATTCGATGTTTTTGTATCCAATCCCAAGCCTCAGCATGCCAAAGTAAGGTGTTTTTGTACCCTCCATCTTCTATAAACTCCAAATATTCTTTATTTGATATCAATGTGTTGCTAATAGCATATTCTCTAAGGAAGACCTTATGCCTACCTAGTTCATTATCATAACAAAACTCATTACCATCATATCCAATCTCATAAACCCCTTCTTCTATCAAACTATACCCTGAAGCCCTATCTAGATCAGGGTTTTCAGTAAATGTATCATTGTATTTGGGCAATAAAGGATTGTTTCCTAAAATGAATTTTATATCGGTAAGTAATAATTCTTGATGCTGTTTTTCATGATGAATTCCTATTTCTGCCAATTCTCTGATTTTAGGATCATCATTTTCTTCTAACAAATTTTGTAGATGAGATGTGACATAATCTCTATATTCATAGACTTCACTCACTGTTGGTCGAGAAAGATTCCCTCGATTTGTACGTATGACTCGTTTCCCTACACTCTCATAATAACTATTAAAAACATAATCATATTCAGGATGAAAACGCTTATACTCTGCATCATACTTTGACAATATAAACTCTTCAAAAAACCAAGTTGTATGCCCGAGATGCCATTTTGGTGGAGAGACATCTACAATAGGTTGCACTACGTAATCTTCAACCTGTAACGGTGCGCAAATTTCTTCGGTATCTGAACGTGTTTCTAAAAAAGAGGTAAGTAAATTATCAGTAATTATCATAAAAAAGAGTATATACGGCTTACGCATACACTCAAATTTACTGATTTTTATTATTTTTTATCTTTGAACAAGGTTAATCCAATGTTAAAAATTAAAAAATATTATTAATTTATTGTGGTTTCCTAAATGTAATCGGAACGACATATGCTACAGCAATTGGTTTATTACCCCATTTACCTGGTTGCATTTTTGGAATAGCTCTAATGATCCTGATAGCTTCCCTTTGCAAATATCTATGTGCTCCTGTAACCTCGATCACTTCTACTTTTCCTTTTTTATTAACAATAAATTCTACAGTTACTGTTCCACTCAGCCCCTCACTTAATGCTACATCAGGATATTCAAAATTCTGAATAATATGATTTCTTAGTTTTTGGTCAAAACATTCTACAGGAGTTTGCCTTGATCTATCACATTTTGGCCACATGGGTGTGATTCCTTTTTCATTCGCATTTTCTTGCGAAAGAACTATCCCTTCTTGAGAAAAGGAAAGTGTTGAAATTAAAATTGTTAATAAAAGTAGTATTCTCTTCATAGTAGTTCATTTAAAATTTGGGTTTAAACTGCAACCTTTCCTTTTATATGAGGATGCGGATCGTAGTCTACTAACTTGAAATCATCAAAAACGAAGCCAAAAATATTTTTCACCTCAGGATTAAGGATTATTCTAGGCAACTTCTTAGGGGTTCTAGATAGCTGAAGCTCTAGTTGTTCTATATGATTATTGTATATATGAACATCTCCAAAAGTATGTACAAATTCACCTGCTTCATAACCACAAACCTGCGCTACCATCATTGTAAACAATGCGTAAGAAGCTATATTAAAAGGAACGCCCAGAAAGACATCTGCACTACGTTGATATAATTGACAGGACAACTTACCATCAGCAACATAAAACTGAAAAAAAGCATGACAAGGAGGTAATGCTACCTTACCATTTGCTACATTTTCTGAAAAAGACTTTGATGTATCTGGCATTACACTCGGGTTCCATGCAGAAACCAACATACGTCTGCTATCAGGGTTATTTTTGAGTGCATCTATTATATCTTTGATTTGATCAATTTCATCATTATTCCAGTTACGCCATTGATGTCCATACACAGGTCCTAAATCACCGTTATCATCTGCCCATTCATTCCAGATACGAACACCATTCTCTTGCAAATAGTCTATATTCGTATCTCCCTTCAGAAACCATAATAACTCATGAATTATTGATTTCAGATGTAGTTTTTTTGTTGTAACCATAGGAAAACCTTCACTAAGATCAAAACGCATTTGATATCCAAAAACACTTTTTGTACCTGTCCCAGTTCGATCTTCTTTTGTATTCCCACTCTCAATTACATGACGGACAAGATCTAAATATTGCCTCATTTTCTCTCTTTCAATTTTATATTAAACCTATAAGTTTCCCAAATATACAAAAAATAGCATACGGGGTCCTCTTTAATTTATTGATTAAAGGATAGTTGTAAAAATAGTTTTTAACAACATCGATATCGTAAGTAATTACCCTATGATCATCCCAGCAATTGTAGCAGATAAGAGAGAGGCAATAGTACCTCCTATTAATGCTTTCATACCAAACTCTGACAGGGTTTTTCTCTGACCAGGAGCCAAAGAACCAATACCTCCTATTTGTATACCTATGGATGCAAAGTTTGCAAATCCACATAACATATACGTAGCCATAATTACAGATTTATTATATGTAAAATGCAATTCGTTGGCTGTATTTTTCAAATCTGCTAATTGAATATACCCCACAAATTCACTAGCCGCTAATTTAATTCCTAATAATTGTCCCATCAACATCATATCTTCTTTAGCAACACCGATTAACCACATTAAAGGAGCAAATACAGTTCCTAAAATAGCTTCTAATGAGAATTTTTTATAAGGAGTATTAGCCGATAGAAGATGATCTAAACCACTAACTTCTCCTAATTTACCTAACCCATAATTGATCATTGCTATAAAAGCTATAAACACTAAAAGCATTGCTCCGACATTTGCTGCAAGTTTTAGCCCTTCTGTAGTTCCATTAGCAATAGCATCAAGAATATTCGACCCTATCTTGTCTGTAGATACTTTTACATCTATATCTATTGGTTCTTCTTGTGGGTATAGTAATTTTGAAATTACAATAGCACCTGGAGCTGCCATTACAGATGCTGCTAGCAAATGTTTGGCAAACTCTAACCTCAAAACAGGGTCTTCACCTCCAAGAAAACCTATATAAGCAGCCAAAACTCCTCCAGCTACTGTAGCCATACCCCCTATCATTACCAATAAGATCTCAGACCTTGTCATACGCTCTAAATAGACCTTGATCATTAAGGGCGCTTCTGTTTGCCCCAAAAATATATTCCCAGCAACACTCAAGCTTTCTGCCCCAGAAATTCCCATCAATTTGGTCAATACCCATGCCAGGCTTTTTACTACAATCTGTATAACTCCTAAGTAAAACAATACTGAGGTTAATGCTGAAAAGAATATAATCGTAGGTAATACCTGAAATAGAAAAATAAAACCAAAGCTATCTACATTCATCATATCTCCTAATAAGAACTCGCTTCCTGCTCTTGTAAAATCAAGTATGAGAACAAATATTTTTCCAACAAACTCGAATGTCTTTTGCACAAAACTGACTTTCAGAACACCAAAAGCCAAGAATAATTGAGCGCCGAGGCCTATCCCTACAGTTTTCCAATTAATTGCTTTTTTATTTGTACTTAGTAAATAAGCTATAATTAATAGCACAATCATTCCTAGAACACCTCTCCATAAACTATTGAGTGAAAATCCTTGATTAGGAATAAGTTGTTTTACCTCTTTGACAGCGGGATCCTGAATAGGTCGTTTTTCTGAAACAAAGGAAAAAATAGTTCCTTTTTTTGACATTACCAGAGTAGAATCAGTAAGATTGGTTATTTTATATCGTATTATAGAATCCTGAGCCTTCTCTGAAAAGAGCAAAATAACTTTATTCTGCTGAAGATAGTCTCCAGTTAGCTTCTGTGAATCACCACTAAATGAATACGAAAACTGACCTTGGTCTAATTTGAGATAATCTCCTTCTTTGACCCTAAAATTTTCTTCTGAGATTCCTTTAACATTTTCTAAAACCCATTTTTTTTCTATGGATTGTGCAGATAAAAAGGTAAAAGCAAAAAGTGAAAATAGAAAAGTAAGTACTACTTTTTTCATAAAAACCGAAATCATTTAAAAATACATTGAATCCCTAACACCCATATATTAAACTATCCCCTTTTAGAAATCTCATCTCGAATCCTAGCGGCCAACTCATAATCTTCATTAGAAACGGCTTGATCCAACATTCTATTAAGTTCTTCTGGAGATAAATCTTGATAACTGGTTTCCTTGCTTGAAATCTCTATATCTTCTGACACTAGCTCATCTACTAATAGGCTCTCTGTATCAGTTTCATCATCTTTTTTAGGATTTACTTTAAGATATATCCCTGCCTGATCCAAGATGTTTTTATAAGTAAAAATAGGGGCTTGAAAACGTAATGCCAATGCTATTGCATCACTTGTTCTAGCATCTATAATTTCCTCTATCTTGTCTCGTTCACAAATAACACTGGAATAAAAAACACCGTCTACCAGTTTATGGATAATTACTTGTTTTACTACAATATCAAAACGATCTGCAAAATTTTTAAAAAGATCATGGGTAAGAGGCCTTGGTGGTTTTATCTCCTTCTCTAGAGCAATTGCTATAGATTGTGCCTCAAAAGCACCTATTACAATAGGCAACTTTCTTTCTCCATCTACCTCACTCAAAATAAGAGCATATGCTCCATTTTGGGTTTGACTGTATGATATCCCTTTTATGTTCAGTCGAACTAAACTCATATTATTTTCAATAAAAAAAAGGCTGTTTGAACATGTGGACTTTTACATAAGTTCAAACAGCCCCTAATTTGGGCACAATTTATGAAAATTATGCGTTATTCGACTTAAATTCTTTTAATTTTTCAATAAGTTTTGGCACTACCTCAAAAGCATCACCTACTATTCCGTAATCTGCAGCTTTAAAAAAAGGTGCTTCAGGGTCATTATTAATTACCACTTTTACTTTACTGGCATTAATACCTGCCAAATGCTGGATTGCACCTGATACTCCGATTGCTATATATAGATTAGATGCCACTGGTTTCCCTGTTTGCCCTACGTGTTCTGCATGTGGTCTCCACCCTAAATCACTTACAGGTTTTGAACATGCTGTTGCCGCACCTAGTACTTCTGCAAGATCCTCTATCATACCCCAGTTTTCAGGCCCTTTTAATCCTCGACCTCCTGATACTACTATTTCTGCATCAGCAATAGAAACTTTATCTGTAGCTCTATCTATATTTGTCACCTCTATTCCAAAATCACTATCAGAAAGAGTTGGTTCAAATGCTTCTGATGCACCTGCTGCTGCATTTTCTTTAAGTCCAAATGCATTATTAGAAAGACCTACTACCTTTACATCTGTAGTTATTTCTGTAATACTAAATGCTTTATTAGAGAAAGCTGTTCTTTTTACTTTGAAAGGAGAACTCTCTTCTGGCAATGCTACTACATTAGGTGCATACCCTGCATTAAGGTGCACTGATAATAAAGGTGCCAAAAACTTACTATCTGCACTAGAGCTTACAATAACCACTTTAGCTTGTTCTTTCTCTACTGCTTGTTTTATAACATCTGCATATGCTTTTGCATTAAAAGTCGATAATTTATCATTCTTAACTTCTAATACTTTATCCACTCCATACACCCCTAATTCACTACCACTACCTCCATTAATACTTACAGCCGTTACTGTTGTCCCTAGCATTGCAGCAACTTCTTTTGCGTAAGATGCTACTTCAAAGGCTGCTTTTTTAAATTTTTCGCCTTCGCTTTCTGTATATACTAAAACTGACATAAAATTTTGTTTTAAATGATTCCTTTATGTTTTCAGGAATTCTTTGATTATTTTGTTAACTCGTTTAAGAAGATTCTGAAACTGATTCAGAATATTTTAGTTTTCACTAAATTACTTTGGCTTCATTATGCAATAGCTCTACCAACTGATCAATATTATCAGGAGCTACTAATGTTACCTCTCCTTTTGGAACTGGTTTTTGAAACTGAATCGCTTTTGTTTCCTGACCTGCTTCTATAGCATCTACTACAGTAAGTGGTTTTTTACGAGCCATCATAATCCCTCTCATATTAGGAATACGTAAATCACTTTCTTCTACCAATCCTTTTTGCCCACCTATAATCAAAGGCAATTTGGCTGTAGAGGTTTCTTTACCTCCATCTATTTCTCTTGTTACTGTTGCAGTATCACCATCTACTTCTAGACCGATACATGTATTTACAAAATTAGCGCCAGTAAGCCCTGCGATCATACCAGGAACCATACCACCGTTATAATCGATAGATTCTCTACCAGCAATTACAAGATCATATCCTCCATCCTGTACAACTTTTGTTAATTGTCTAGCTACATAAAAACCATCTGTAGCTTCTGTATTTACTCTTATAGCATTATCGGCACCAATTGCAAGAGCTTTTCGCAAGGTAGGCTCTGTCTCGGCTCCTCCTACATTTACAACATCTACTGATGCTCCCTGCTTTTCTTTAAACCACATTGCTCGTGTCAATCCAAATTCATCGTTTGGATTAATTACAAATTGAACACTATTGGTGTCAAATTTGGTCTCGCCATCCGTAAAATTAATTTTGGAAGTCGTGTCTGGCACGTGGCTAATACAAACTAATATCTTCATTTTATATATGTATTTTTTGAGAATTTAATAATAAAAGCGAATGTACAAATAAAAAGTCTCATTTACTATGCGTGCATAGTAAATTTTTTCCTTATTCATCCCCTATCAAAGGGTTTTAATTCCTACTTTTGCCTTCGTTATTATACAAAATATTTTTTATCAACAAAACCATAATGATAAAAAATACTATAATGCATAACTAATTATTGATTCTCATAACGACTTAAATGATTAGTTATACCAACTAAAAAAAATAATAAATATAGAAACATGAAAACCATACAATTCAGAGAAGCAATTTGCGAGGCTATGAGTGAAGAAATGCGACGAGACGAATCTATTTACCTAATGGGTGAGGAAGTTGCAGAATATAACGGAGCGTATAAAGCGAGTAAAGGCATGTTGGATGAGTTTGGCTCAGATAGAGTTTTAGATACTCCGATTTCTGAATTAGGATTTTCAGGTATAGGAGTTGGTAGTGCCATGAATGGTAATCGCCCTATTATTGAGTTCATGACTTTCAACTTTTCTTTAGTTGGTATTGATCAAATTATCAACAATGCTGCAAAAATGCGTCAAATGAGTGGAGGTCAATTCAATATCCCTATTGTATTTAGGGGACCTACAGCTTCCGCAGGACAACTTGGAGCTACACATTCACAAGCTTTCGAAAATTGGTTTGCTAATACTCCTGGACTAAAAGTAGTAATTCCTTCTAACCCTAAAGATGCCAAAGGTCTTTTGAAATCTGCTATCAGAGATAATGACCCTGTAATTTTTATGGAGAGTGAACAAATGTATGGTGATAAAGGTGAAGTTCCTGAGGGTGAGTTTACGATTCCTCTTGGAGTAGCAGAGATTAAACGAGAAGGTAATGATGTTACTATTGTTTCTTTTGGAAAAATTATAAAAGAAGCTTATAAAGCTGCAGATGAACTTGCAAAAGAAAATATTTCTTGTGAAATCATTGATCTGAGAACAGTTCGTCCTTTGGATTTGGATGCTATTTTCACTTCTGTTAAAAAAACAAATCGTCTAATTATTCTTGAAGAAGCTTGGCCTTTGGCTAATATTGCTTCTGAAATCACATATCAGGTTCAATCAACTATTTTTGATCATTTGGATGCTCCTATATTAAAAATAAATACCGCAGATACACCAACTCCTTATTCTCCAGGGTTATTAGAAGAATGGCTCCCTAATAGTAAGGATGTTGTAAAAGCTGTTAAAAAAGTGATGTATAAATAAAATGATTCTTTTTATTTTACGTTTCATCAATTTTGGAATATGAATCATATAAATGGTCCAAAATTTGATGTGACCCACTAATTATCACAAGTATTAATTTTAATAGCTTTAGATGAAACATTTGATTTCAGGAATACTTTTTATCATATTTAGCTGTATTTCCATACATTCTCAGACTAAGATTGGAGGTCAAGTATTTGACAGCAATAAACAATCTGTTCCTTTTGCAAATATTATTTTTGCTAACTCTACAGTTGGAACGATCACTGATGAAAATGGTAGGTTTTATTTAGAGTCCGATGATAATCACTCTAATGTAACAATTTCATTTATTGGTTTTAAAACCAAAACGATAAAATTAGATAAACGGGTTACTTACAAAATGGAAATCATTCTGGAAGAGGAAGCAGCTGCATTGGATGAAGTAGTTATCTATAAAGGCAAAACTTCTAAAAAGAATAATCCAGCTATTGACATCTTAAGAAAAATATGGGATCATCGCAGAGAGAATGGTGTAAAAAAATTCAAACAATATACTTATGATAAGTATGAAAAATTAGAGTTTGACTTAAATACTATAGATAGCACGCTTGTCAACAGTAGAATTTTTAATGGTATGGAGTTTATTTTTGATGATGTAGATACATCAAGAATAACAGGAAAAACATACTTACCTATCTTCCTTAATGAAGCGCTCTCAAAAGTATATGGAGACAATCAAATCAACGAATACAAAGAAGTTCTTACAGGAAATAAAAATGCTGGATTCAGTGACAATCAAACACTAATTGCATTTGTCAAAGATTTATATTCAGATTATGACATATATGACAATTACCTTAAGTTTTTTGATAAAAGTTTTACTAGCCCTCTATCAAGAACTGGAGTAGGTGTATACAATTATGTTCTTTCTGATAGTGCTTATATTGATAATAAATGGTGTTATAATATTATTTATTACCCTAGAAGAAAGAATGAGTTAACATTCAAAGGTGATTTCTGGGTGAATGATTCTACCTGGGCTATCAAAGAAATAAATCTTGAAGTTACCAAAAGTGCAAACATAAACTGGGTAAAAGATCTTTATATTGAACAAGAATTTGATGTATTGAATGACTCTATCTTTTTAATAACCAAAGACTATTTTCAATCTGATTTTTCTTTTAGTAAAAAAGAAAAATCTCGAGGGGTATATGGAAAAAGAACTACTTTATACAATAATTATAAATTTGACATAAAAAAAGGAAAAAAATTCTACCAAAGTCAGGTAGACCCTTATAATCAAGATATTTATAACAGAGAAGATTCTTTTTGGTCTAATGCCAGAATGGAAAAATTAAATAAAGATGAGCAAAAAGTATACAAGCTACTTGACACTCTAAAAACAGTAAAAGCTTTTAAAAGGCTTTATAACGTTGGAACCATATTAGCAACAGGGTACATAGAAGCCAACAACTTTGATTTTGGCCCACTCTTTTCTACCATTGGCTACAATGACATCGAAGGATGGAGACTACGGGCAGGGGGACGAACTTATTTTACCGCCAATGATAGATGGAGAATAGAAGGGTATGGTGCTTATGGATTTAAAGATCAAAAATTTAAATACGGAGTATCTGGCAAATACTTAGTAGACAGAAAATCTAGGCTACTTATCTCAGCAGGAAATCGTAGAGATGTAGAGCAACTTGGCGCTAGTTTAACTAATACAAATGATGTAGAAGGAAGAAGTTTAGCCTCCTCATCTATTATTGCTACAGGAGATAACACTAGACTTACCTCTATCAACCTTACTGCTTTCTCTATGCAGTTTGAACCCAGAAAAAACTTTACAGTTGGAGTCACAGGATCATATAGAAATCTAAAACCTGCAGATAGGTCACTATTCAGCCTAGACTATATCAATCCAGAAACAAATGTATTAGAAACCGAAATCCAACAGACTGAGATTGCAACTTCTCTTGCTTATTTTCCTGGTAGAAAAACAACAGGGTACGGAGTAGATAGAGTCATTGTAAATTCTGGAGATTTTGCCACTTTATTTCTTAATTATAGCGTAGGATTACAAGGGATTATAGAAAGTGATTTTGACTATCAAAAAATTCAACTCTTATACCAACAACCGTGGAATATTGGAGGTTTCGGTAGATTAAATAGCACTCTAGAATTAGGAAAAACTTATGGTGATGTCCCTCTTGGTTTACTAAGCGTTATACCAGGAAATCAGACATACTTATCTATATACAATACTTTCCCTTTACTTAACTTTTATGAGTTTGTTACTGATACCTATGCAACCTTGCATCTAGAACACAATTTCAATGGTAGAATATTTTCTAGAATACCATTCTTAAGAAAACTAAACCTGAGAGAACTTGTTGGGGTACGTGGAGCTTGGGGAGAGCTATCTAATGACAACATTTTACTTAGTGCTCCATCTAATGAAACTCTAATGGCACCTAGCGATAAAGTATATTGGGAATATAGCTTTGGTGTAGGTAATATTTTCAAAATTTTTAGAATAGATTTTCATTTTAGAGGAAATTATTTTGATAATCCAGACGCTCGTAAGTTTGGAGTTACAGGATCTTTTGGTTTCTATTTTTAAGAAAAACTTAGGCAAATAAGCTATTTACAAAGTAAAATAAACGAAACCACACTGTTATTTTTTATGTTTTTTTATTCCATACCACCCTGACAGTGTGCTAGTTTACATCAAACATCTTTTATCTGATGTAATAATTTATAATTATAAATTTTAACTCCCCTCAGTAATACTTATCTTTGGCGCCGATAAAAAAAGAGAATTAAATTATGAGCGCAGCTACCAAAGAAAGCTTTGATGTACTAATAGAAATCCCAAAGGGAAGTAGAAATAAGTATGAATACGATTTTGATATAAAAAAAATCAGATATGATCGTATGATCTTCTCTTCTATGATGTATCCAGCAGATTATGGTTTTATACCAGAAACTCTTGCTCTAGATGGAGACCCTCTTGATGTATTGGTATTGGTTACAGAACCTACATTTCCAGGGTGTGTTGTTGAAGTAAAACCTATTGGAGTTTTTCATATGGCTGATGAAAAAGGACCAGATGAAAAAATCATTTGTGTACCTATTTCTGATCCAATAGCGAATAGAATTTCAGATCTTAAAGAACTAAATCCTCATTTAATAAAAGAAATAGAACATTTTTTCCAAGTATATAAAGACTTAGAAAAGAAAAAAGTTGATGTAGGTGGATGGGGCGATATGAATGAAGCTAAAGATATTATAAAATCTTGTGTTAAACGTTTTGAAGATATAGCAGACAAGCCTGAAGGGCTCTTTAGTATCTCTTAAGCGAATACACTTGGTATTTGCCAAAAAGAATAAAATTGCCGATACAAGCATGTCTTTTATACAGACACTTATATCGGCAATTTAGTTGATATTCAATTTACCACATACTCTTTTGGAAACTCTCGTTCGTAGTCTTTTAGTTGAGATACACTTATATCTTTAGTAATTTTATAACTTCTATTATTGGTATAAGGAATAGCAATAGGATATCCTTTTTTTATATTCACATTTTTTAGACTTTCATCTACATATTCATACAGATTAAACACCCAATAGCTATGCCCTTTTATATATTCAAGGTTCATCGTTACGATCTCATAATTACCATCATTATCAATATCTCTCTCCTCCCTATGTTTTTTGAATGTCATATCATCAAAAGATATCTTGTGAAATCCCCCTTCTTTATTTTGAAATAAATACAACACCTTTACTAGCATCCCCATTACTCCATTTCCTGTACCTTGTTGTATTAACTTCACATCTTTATACCCATCACCATTTATATCTGATACTAGAACTTTGGTATCTGCCATGGTTAACCGAGAAAAAGATCCAGATTCTTGAATTTCTTTCTTATTGCGAAAAATACGGATCACACCAAAATCAACATCACCATCAAACCAGGTTAGTTGTATCGTTAGATCATCTTTATTGCCATAAAAATGCTCGATAGTCTGTGTACAATCATATTTATTTTGATTGTTTTCTCTATCATATACTACCCAATCACCATATTCCTCATAATAAGGAGCTGGATTCTCCTCAAAAGCATATTGCGCATTAATAGAGTTTATTATAAAAAAGAACTGAAACATTCCTATTAATAATAGTTTACCAAAATAAAAACTCATTCTCTTTTATTTATTTTATTGACAATCCTTCTTCTTACATAAAAATATTCAAAAAAAGAGGCTATCTTTTTTGGATAGCCTCTCTATAAATAAGTTATAACACCTACTACAAAGGCACTCCCCCTAAGTTTTCCAATACAATTACATCAACTGTACCTGATATAATCATATCGTTTCCTGTTATATTATTGGTGCCAGCAACAGTCATCATAAAAGTACATCTTAGATTATTAGTTGCCTCATCAAAACTATAGCCTGTTATATTTGCATCTGATACACCTAAATCAGACTGACCATATGTATCGTGTATATCAAAATACTTTAAATCATCAGAAATTACAGAATAATCATCAAAACGCACATTAAAACCAAAGTTTTGAGTAGGTAACCCCGCATCATTCACAAATAAAAAAAGCCTAACAGAACTATCCTCTCGAGAATCAGGAGAGTTTACAAATCTAGTCACAGAAAAACCAATATTAGGAGCATCGTAAAACACCTCATTATTTCCAGAATCATTATGTATGAATTTTAATTCAGCTGTATGAGCAAAAGCAACATTGTCTGATCTGGTTCCTGCAATATCCAATATTATTTTACCATACTTTGTCAATTCATCAAAACCTACTCCATTCTCACCATTAGCGCCATTCTGGCCATTAGCACCATTTGAACCATCTACTCCACTAATACCATTAACGCCATCTATTCCATTTTCTCCATCTTCACCCTCACAACTTATAAGAAACACGCCAAAACAGCCTATTAAAAAAGCTCTACTTGCAATTTTAAAATATTTTTTTTCATAATTTCACCATTAATTCAGATTTACAATCATAGATATCTGAGAATCTATTTCTCAATAATAATCAGCCTATACATTTCTTTTAATTTTGTCTTTTCTCTTTTTAAGAAATAACACAAAATAATATAACCCTTTTACCCTATCTATCCTTTTGACTGCAGCAAAACTATATGAAGAAAACCACTATTCCTTGACTGAAAACAGTAGTTTTTTTCTATTCTTTTGTGCGATTAATTTTTGTTTAGTATGCAATCCACTCATCCTTTTGTATTTAGCCTATTTTCACTACTTTTAGTAACTAATTAACTTAAAATATATTTATGGAATCAAATATGATCTTTGTGCCAATTTCATTGGCGATCCTGGGGCTACTTTTTATGTTTGTCAAAATGGCTTGGGTAAAAAAACAAGCCCCTGGGAATGATAGAATGCAAGAAATTTCTAAAAGTATTAAAGAAGGGGCTTTAGCATTTCTTGCTGCAGAATATAAATTATTAGTAATTTTTGTAATTATTGCCTCGATAGCATTATTTGGTATCTCTATAATTGTAGATACCACTAGTTGGATGATTGTCCCTGCATTTGTATTCGGAGCAATATTTTCTGCTCTTGCAGGTAATATAGGTATGCGTGTTGCTACTGAGGCCAATACAAGAACTGCTGAAGCTGCAAAAACCAGTCTTCCACAAGCATTAAAAGTGTCTTTTGGCGGAGGAACTGTTATGGGGCTAGGAGTTGCAGGGCTTGCTGTATTAGGTCTTAGTTTATTCTTTTTGTTTTTTACTAGTCAATTTATTACAGGAAGTGAGAGTTTTTATAACGAAATGACGGTAGTACTAGAAGCACTTGCGGGATTCTCTCTAGGAGCAGAATCTATCGCTCTATTTGCTCGTGTTGGGGGTGGTATTTACACCAAAGCTGCTGATGTAGGTGCTGACCTTGTAGGAAAAGTAGAAGCTGGTATACCAGAAGATGACCCTCGTAATCCTGCAACTATTGCAGATAATGTGGGGGACAATGTAGGAGATGTTGCTGGTATGGGAGCAGATTTATTTGGTTCATATGTTGCCACTGTACTTGCCGCAATGGTATTAGGTAACTATTTGATTAGAGATATGTCTCAAACCACTCAATTTACAGATGCTTTTGGTAATATGGGCCCTATACTATTACCTATAGTAATTGCTGGAGTTGGTATTTTGGCATCTATTCTAGGTACATTTTTGGTAGGCATCAAAAGTAATGATGCCAAAGAATCCCAAGTACAAAAAGCTTTAGATTTAGGGAATTGGATTGCAATTATTCTAACGGTAATTGCCAGTTATTTCTTGATTCAATATATGCTTCCTGAAACCATGCAAATGAACTTCTTTGGAGAAGGAACTAAAGAAATCTCATCAATGAATGTATTTTATGCAACTCTTATCGGATTGGCAGTAGGCGCATTGATATCTGTAGTAACCGCCTACTACACTAGCTTAGGCAAAAAACCAGTACTTGATATTGTACAAAATAGTTCTACTGGAGCGGCAACCAATATTATTGCTGGATTAGCAGTAGGTATGAAATCAACATTTTTATCAGTTATATTATTTGCTGCTGCTATCTATGGGTCTTATGAGCTTGCTGGCTTTTATGGTGTTGCTCTTGCAGCTTCTGCAATGATGGCAACAACAGCTATGCAATTAGCTATTGATGCCTTTGGACCAATTGCAGACAATGCAGGAGGTATTGCAGAGATGAGTGAATTAGATGATCATGTGCGTGAACGTACAGACATTTTAGATTCTGTAGGAAACACAACTGCCGCGGTTGGTAAAGGTTTTGCTATTGCTTCTGCTGCATTAACAGCATTAGCATTATTTGCTGCATATGTTACTTTTACTGGAATTGACGGAATTAATATTTTTAAGGCTGATGTACTCGCAATGTTATTTGTTGGAGGTATGATTCCTGTAGTATTTTCTGCATTAGCTATGAAATCAGTAGGAAAAGCAGCTATGGAGATGGTGCAAGAAGTAAGACGCCAGTTTAAAGAAATACCTGGGATTATGGAAGGTACAGCCACTCCAGAATATGCTAAATGTGTAGACATTTCTACAAAAGCTGCATTAAAGGAAATGATCTTACCTGGATTGATTACAATCATTACTCCTATTATCATTGGACTATTATTTGGTGCAGAACCTCTTGGAGGTTATATGGCTGGTGTATGTGTATCTGGTGTTATGTGGGCTATTTTTCAGAATAATGCAGGTGGCGCATGGGATAATGCAAAAAAATCATTTGAAGCTGGTGTTGAAATTGATGGTAAAATGACATACAAAGGTTCTGATGCACATAAAGCGGCTGTAACAGGAGACACTGTTGGTGACCCATTTAAAGATACATCTGGTCCATCAATGAATATTCTTATTAAACTTACTTGCTTGGTAGGTCTAGTAATTGCGCCTATCTTAGGAGAACATGATTCTGAAACTGCCGTTGCTACAAACGAAACAGAAACAGAACATACTATTTCTATACAAAACGAAGAGGTAACAACAAAATTGGAAAACAAAATAGTAACCCTAGAAGACAAAAACACAAACCCCATTGTTAAAGAAACTAAAAACAAAATATCTCTACAATAAAAAATAAATCAATCCATAAACAACCTCACTCCTATAGTGAGGTTGTTTATTTTGAGGTTATGTGTAACTTGCAATAAAAAAAGTAAAATGGCAGATAATTTTGTTATTGAACATTGTAATAAAGAAAATTGTAAAAAAATTGTTTCTGGCATAAACAAATACAACCTAAGCAAAGTTCCTCCTATGTCTGATACATGGACTCCATTAGAATATGTAGTCAAAGGCAAAAACAATGAAGAAATAGCTGGTATACTTGCTGGAATAGGATATTGGAATGGTCTTGAAATTAAAATATTGTGGGTAAAAGAAGAATATCGAAATAACAAAATCGGAACTCGATTACTTACTCATGTTGAAAAAATGGCTATTGACAAAGGAGCAACAATTGCTATGCTAGATACCTTTGATTTTCAAGCCAAAGATTTTTATATAAAAAACGGATATTCGATTATTGGAGAAATCCCGAATTTTCCAAAAAAACATAAACGCTTCTATTTTTCTAAAAGATTGACTCATTCAAACGACTAATATATCATCTAAATAAAAAAACAGTTTATTATACTCTATAAAAATCCTTTTTTTCATGTTTAAGAAGAAAGCTTTACGTATTAACACATATCTTGGTTATGGTACAGATACTCTCTTTCGTGCTACAGGAAGAGCTCTTGAAGATGAAAATATCAATTTTGGTAAGAATCAAAACATTTTCAAAACGTTACGAAATATATACAGACAATTTGAGAGTGATGAGATTAGAAATACATTTATAGAATTAAAGTTACCTGATGGTCATATTATTGACACAAAAACAGATCAAGAAGGCTACTACCATATACAACTTAACAACACAACACTTTCTAAATATAAAGACAATCAAGGCTGGATCACATATAGTGTTTCTTATAAGAAAGAACTTCAAAAAAAAATAAATAATAAAAACAACTTCACTAGCCAGATGCTTATTCCTTCTGACAAAGCAGATTTTGGAATTATAAGTGATATCGATGATACTATCATACATACAGGTGTAGCATCTGTATTTAAATGGAGGGTAATTGCAAATACATTTTTTAAAAACTTTGATAAAAGAACTGCTATAGAAGGTACTGCCAAATTTTATAACAAACTACATTCTGGCAAAAATTCAGGCACAGCCAACCCTTTTTTTTATGTAAGCAACAGTCCTTGGAATTTGTATGATTATCTAAATGAATTTCTAAAAACAAATAATTTTCCCAAAGGCCCCGTACTACTAAGAGATTTTAGAACTCCTTTTGACAAAACACCTAAACCAAAAACACCTCATAAACAATCAGAAATCATAAATCTTCTAGAGATGTATCCTTATCTTAATTTTATTTTAATTGGAGATAGCGGAGAAAAAGATGCAGACATCTATACCAAAATTGCAGAGCTCTACCCTACTCGTATTTTGGCTATTTACTTAAGAAATGTAAAACATCGTCGAAAAGAAAAACGAATCAAAAAAATAATACACTCTTTTACTGCTTCCCCTATTCTTCTTGTTCAAACATCTGAGCAAGCTATTGAGCATGCTAAAAACTCAGGTTTAATTGATTAATTTTTTAATCCTCTAACTTCTGAAGTTAATGCTAACATAGCTTCCTGTAACTGTTTCATGCTTGCAATATCAGAATTAGCTTCAATATTAAAGCTGATTTTGCTATTTATTTCCCATAGCTCTACAATTTGATGTGCTTGGATGGTGTATGGTAAGTATTCTGAGTTCAAAGAAACCAATGTGATCACAGAAACATCTTCATTCTTTTTAATTTTCTTTACCACAACACTATCTTCTAGAACAACAACACATATTGTATTATTACTTACTTCTG
This sequence comes from Aquimarina sp. I32.4, assembly GCF_002924285.1. Lineage (NCBI taxonomy): Bacteria > Pseudomonadati > Bacteroidota > Flavobacteriia > Flavobacteriales > Flavobacteriaceae > Aquimarina > Aquimarina sp. I32.4. The sequence goes on from NZ_PGUB01000052.1 coordinate 25,601, forward strand.
CTAGATTATTTACAGCTTTACCTATCACCCACTCTTTTGGTTCAAGCAATGGCAACATACTATCTCCTTCTACCTGAAAACCACGATATGTCGCATTCCTATATTCGGGTAAGGGGATATCAAAAGCAGGTAACTGCTGATACCAATCCAAATCTTGTACATTATGAGGATATCCAGCAGCGGCTTTTACATTTACCAAAACTATATTTTCGTTATTATCAGAATCAATAGTAACTACTTTAGGCGATACATCACCCAAATGTAGTTGTATATTCTTTTGGGTACTTTCTCCAAAAAGCCACAAGGGATTTACACTAAATTCCTGTAGTAATCTAGCTACAACTTTTCCTGATATTTTAGTTTTACCCCTCTCTATATCAGCTGTAGAGTTTTTAATTTGCAATACTTTTGCAAAATCAGATTGGGTATAATGGTTCTCTTCGCGAATTTGTTTAAAACGCTTTATGGTTTGGTTGGTTGAAATATCCATAAAATCAAATTTTAATTTATTATCATATATATGGGGGTTAAGATTTGAGATGATTGAATAACAAAGATACAAGATTTTGGAATATTTCCAATTTTAACATGATTTGATTTTAATTTATATGGAAAAATTCCATAAATTTGGAAAAATTACAACTAAAGCAATCATTATGTCTTCACAAACTATTCCATTATATCAAAAGGTATCAGAGAAAATTATCAGACATTCATTAGATAATTCAATTACAGCTGTTAGTCAACTTGGCACCAAACTCCATGAAAAAGGGTTTCTCTTTCTCAAGAACCAAACTATTTCAAATTACAACTTTGACTTTTACTGCCCTACATATAAGGTTGCCATCGAGATTGACAGCTATGCACATGAATTTTCTGACATCTATAATCTAGATGCTCCTAAAAAGCTGATCATTTCTTCTTTAGGGATTACAGTACTCAGATATACCGATTATCAAATATTAACTGATATGGATGAAATTATAAGAACTATAAAAAATCATATAAAGTTTCATTCAAAGCACACCTATATTGTATAACACACTTTATCTACTTATAACAAGGTATTGATTAAACTTGCTCCTTTTTTTAGAATACGTGAATATTAAAAATTGACCTTTTTACATCATTGATATATTCATTTTATCAACCATAATCCTATATCTATTATAATTCAATATATAAAAACAAGAAAACAAGTAATAATTATTATCAAATAGCTTAGAAAACCAAATCCTTCAAACACCTTGTTTATAAATGAGTTAAGATTTTATTCTTGCATAATAAATAGTAAAATAGAAATAGTGTGTATTTTTTACCCATCTTAAATTTCGGATAGATGAAATAAAGTCTTAAATTTGGCGTTAAGTAACCAAAATTAACTATATCTATTTTATTATGAAAAAAATTTTTTTAGGAGCTATAGCTCTAATGTTTTTATCGGTAATCTCTTGTAAAGACACTGCAGACAAAGCTAAAGATGCTGCTGATACTGCTGGAGAAGCTGTAGAAGAAACTGCAGAAAAAGTAGAAGCTGCTGTTGAAGAAACTGCAGAAAAAGTAGAAGCTGCTGTTGAAGGCGTGCCTAGCTTTAGCGACCCTGCTGTTCAAGAATATGTTAATTCATACGAAGAGTACGTAGCAGAGTATAAGAAAATAGTAGAAAGTAAAGATATGAGTGCTTTTGCTGGACTTAGCCAAAAAGGACAAGATCTTGCTACAAAAGCTCAGGAAGTTTCTGGAAAATTAACTGGTGATGACGCTCAAAAATGGGCTGACTACATGACTGCAAAGTCTAAAGAAATGACAGAACTTGCTAAAGCAATGACACAACAATAGTATTTTAAAATATAAAATACGTCTGTTATGACATAAAAACCATCTGTTTTACAGATGGTTTTTATTATTCCATCCATTCTACTTTACTATCAATAGCATCTCGCTTAGAAACCTCACTCCCGCTTTTATCATAATTACCTAAGTAAAAAAAGCCCAAACATTGTTCTCCTTCTTCAAAGTCAAAGAAGTCACCCACATACTCTATTAGCTTAGGGCTACTCCAATAACATCCAACTTCATTAGCAGAACAAGTAAGCCACATATTTTGTACTGCCATTGCAGTAGCTGCCACTTCCTCCCATTCAGGGATACGTTCTTTTGGGTCTCGTTGCATACAAATAGCAATTATAACACTAGATGATGTACAATTATTAAGAATCTTTTCATACTTAAAAGGAGAAAAATCCTTATCAGAAGTGATATCGGTATATGTGTTAGACAAAAATATCCCTAATCTATTCTTTGCATCTCCTTGTACAACCTTAAAACGCCAAGGTTGCGTTAATCTATGTGTTGGAGCCCAATTAGCATTCTCCAGTATTTTTTTTATAATCGTTTTAGAAACGGGCTTTTCATTATATTGTTTAGGAAAAATAGAACGCCTGTTTCTTATTATTTGATCAATATCCATCTAATTCTTTATTTTTTTGTAAAGATATTCTTATTCCATAGACTAAAAATCTACATACTTGTTAATTAATACAACATTGTGAATCATAAGATTCGATTACAACAACCTGAACAACTTGATAATCTATCTTTATCTGGATTATCGTTACAAAACACTTTGAGTAGTTTAAAATTTATCAATACTTTTTTTGGAACTCACAGACAATTAAGCAAATCAATTGTATCATACTGTAAATCAAAACCTACCGTAAAAACATTTAATATTGTAGATATTGGTTGCGGTGGTGGTGATTGTATTGCATATATCTCTAAAGAATTAAAAAAACAGAATATAGCGGCTGTTTTAACAGGGATTGACGGCAACCCTGAAAGTATTTCTTATGCTATTCAACAAAACTCTAATAACTCATTTATCAATTATATGGTAGCAGATATCTTGGATGTAAATTTTGTTCCACCTCCTTGTGATATTTTAATCAGCAGCCATTTTATATATCATTTTAACACTAAAAACCTACATCTATTCTTAAATAAAATACAGCCTAAAAAGATAAAACATGTTATTTTCAGTGAGCTAAATAGAAACATACTTGCATATTATGCATTTAAAACAATTCAAATCATTCTTCCTATTTCTAGAATCGCAAAAAAAGATGGATTAATTGCTATACAGAGAGCTTTTACATACAAAGAATTAAAAACAATCTTACAAAACAACGGAATCAGAAAATATAAGATCTTAAAAAAACCTTTTTTTCGCATGATAGCACAAATAACTTTTACACAATGAAAAAACTACTTACCAAACATCTATCCTCTCTAAAAACCACTCCCAAAACAATGATTCTACTCTATAGCATCATTTATTTTATATGGGGCCTAGTTATGAATCGTTTTGGAATCGAAATGGAAATTGCACGATTTACATACTGGTGGCAAGTAATTAGTTGTTACATCTTATACATGGTACCTATTTCTATTCTACTAAAAAACTATTCTTTTTTTGAGCAATACTCATATGGGTTGGTTGCTATGGGGATATTAGAGTTCTTAGGCTATTGGCTACAAACATCATATGTCTACCCTAATAATATACTAGATGACATATTCAGCCCACAAAATTTTAGTCTAGGGATGGCTCTATTCTTTGCTTTATATTTTCCCGCAGGAAACTGGCTAGTGCAAAAAACACATGATTTGATTTTTTCAAAAAAAGAAACTACTTCGTAAGCCTGTCTACGAAGTAGTTATTTGAAATAAATCTTCAATTTCGAAACAAGCTTCGGAGCATTAAAATCTCACTTAGCGAGTAATTTTTTTTATTTTTTTGGCACTAGAACAAACTGTTTTTTACCTTGTTTTTTAACCCTGTATTTATTCTCAATTTCACCTGCTCCTTCAAGATCTAAGGTATCTGAAACATAATCAATCCAATCTTTTCTGTCTACAATGACATTATCTAATATCACATCAGTTAAATTAGCATTCTCTAACTTAGTTCCCCATAACACGGCTTCAGAAAGATCAGCTCCCGTAAGATCAGCCCCAAATAAATTAGCATTTGTAAGATCTACACTTAGCAATTCTGCATGTTTAAGGTCTGTATTATTCAATCGCGCTCTTTTTAAATTAGCGTCAGACAAATTTATCTTACTCATTTTTGTTTCTCGTAAATCACTACGCTCCAGATTGGCCGCAGGCATTTGAGCATTTGTTAGATCAGAATGATCCAATCGAGCATATTTAAGGTTTACACCTCTTCCCAGATTTACCTTTCTAAGGTTTGTATATTTAAAATCAGCAGAATTCAAAATATCTTGAGAAGACTCAGGCCCTAAATCACTTTTTAAAAGACTAAATAACAGTTGTCCTCGTTCTGGACTGATAGGGTCTTTTATTAATTCTCCTGTATCATTATCGATATATCGATAGGGCTTCATTGCCATACACAAACTAATAACTCTAGCTTCTAGAGTTTTACTTATATTACGTCCTCCAGAGCCTTTGTACTTTAATTCCTCATTTAGATCACCAAGTACATCACTCATTACAAATACTAATGACGATCTACGATCTGCCTCAACCAAACTGTTTTGATTAGTAATCAATTTATTTTGATTGATTAATAATTTGGTTTGAACAATTAATACCAAAGAAGGGATAATAGCAAACAAAAATGCAAATAATCCAACTCTGGTAATACGCCAAATCACACTAGAAGACACATCAGAAACTGAATCTACAGAAACTGTTTTATATTCTTTATACTCATTAATAGCGGTGCTAATACTCTTCTTTAATCTAGCTCCAAAAACTGGAGTACTTGATTTTTTTAAAAGCCACCATCTGAATTTTCTTTTCTTCTGCTTTCCTTTATTTATTTTATCCAGTTTATCCTGAAGTAATTTATTCTCTTTTTTTAGCCTTTCAATATAATCTTGTTCATTCACTACGCTATAGATTTGGGTATTACAGCGCATAAGATATAAAAGTTATTATTACTATAAAAAAGTAAGCCTTCTTACTTATACAAAAAGGCTAACTCAACATCGTATAAAACTGATAATCTGCTAGTTTTATTTAAGATAGGTCGAAATATCTTCTGCTATATCTTCTACAATAGAAATTTCCTCCTGTTCATCAATCAAATGAATCGTTTTGATCAAAAGCTGCACATATCCAGACACATAAGCTTTCTTTTGATTATCACTTACATATTGTTTTCCTTCTACTACTATAAATGTGACCAAATTACGTATGATCAATTTTACCTCAGAAATATCTAACTCCTTTTTCATTTCTTCATGATTTATTATTTTTAAAAGACCAGATTTATTTCAATAGAGATTCAAATAAAATCTGTTGCAACAAACATGAGTTGAAAACCAGTTATTTATATCTTTCTTACATTTTAAATTTTAGTACATACTGTAAAAACCACATAAACAAGTGCCACTGCAAACAAGCATATTCTTTTGATTAAGAAATATCCTCTAATTTTTTACTAAAAAACATATTCACAACTCACTAAAAAACAGTCATTAAAACTAAAATATCTAATTCTGAAAAAATAAAACGACACTTCATTAAACAATTAATCTTCGATTAAAAGCAAGTTTTCTCGTTTTGTAGAATATCACAAAAAAGTTTATCTTTTCATGACTTAAAAAAAAGATTACATTTGAAGAACCAACTTATTCCCATCCTAAACAAAAGCACAAATGATTCTGAATAGATATCACCCTTTTTACATAAGAGACATCCTGTTATTTACTAGTGTAATTATATGTATTGGTTGCAATAAAAAACAGCAGCCAAAAAAAATACAGGAATCAATTCTTACTACATCTATCCAGGTTATAGAAAATATTCCTAAAGGAATATCTATTCCAACAGGAATGGTATGGATTCCTGGAGGAAGTTTTACTCAAGGAGCTATAAAAAACGATACCTTACTAATGCACCATGAAACTCCTGCCCATGAGGTACTTATTGATGGATTTTTTATGGACACCACAGAAGTAACAAATGCTCAATTTCAAAAATTTATAGAGGCCACTTACTATACAACAGTGGCGGAGCGAGAGGTTATATGGGAGGAAATAAAGAAACAACTCCCCCCTAATTCTCCAAAGCCTGAAGATTCTTTATTACAACCTGGATCGTTAATTTTTAAAAAAGCACATCAAAGTGTTCCTAACCTTTATGATTATTCGCAATGGTGGTTATGGGAAATTGGTGCAAACTGGAAACACCCTTCTGGCCCTAAAAGCTCTATACAAGGAAAAGAAAATCACCCTGTGGTTCATATATCTTATGAAGATGCTGTTGCTTATTGCAATTGGGCAAGAAAAAGACTCCCCAGTGAGGCTGAGTGGGAATATGCATCGAGAGGAAAAGATAAGAATACTGTTTTTTTCTGGGGAAATAATTTAAAAAACTTAACCAAATATGCCAATACTTGGGAAGGGGAATTTCCTACACAAAACACAAATAAAGATGGGTATGAAAATAAAGCCCCTGTTGGCTCCTACCCTTCTAATTCTTATGGATTGTATGATATGGCAGGTAATGTATGGGAATGGACTCAAGATTGGTATAACATTACTTACTATAAGAAATTGAAACAACAAGGAGTAGCTCATAATCCCAAAGGGGCATCAAAACCATACAACCCCAATAACCCTACTGTACAAGAAAAAGTAATCAAAGGAGGGTCTTTTTTATGTAGCGATTCATACTGTGCAAGTTATCGCAATAGTGCCAGGATGGCCACTAGTATTGACTCTTCTTTAGAACATTTAGGTTTCAGAACTGTCGTAAGCTTGGATATGATTCGTGAGACAAAAAAATAACCTTCAGAGAGGTTGTGCTTCATTATATTCTTAATGATCATCAAGGGTCCCGAATACTAACTACGGTAGATGGTCCCGCTTTTAGTTTGGCAAGAGATTTCTTTTACTCTGGAGCAAAAAGTGTTGTTTCTTCATTATGGGCTGCCAATGATAAGTCCAACCAAGAATTAATGATTGATTTTTATAAAGGATTGGATCAAGGTATGACAAAATCAACTGCTCTGCGTAATGCCAAATTAAAATATATTCAGACACACAAAGGTAGTGAGTTATCTCCTTTCTACTGGGGTGCTTTGGTGCTTATTGGTGATCACAAGCAGATTTCCCTATCTCCACCAAACACGACAATACTATATGTAGCTATCATCATCATATTAACATAGCGGTAATATAATTAGATTATTTGGGATAAAATCCGTATATTGTCCCTATGAAAGAAATGGATTTTAGGTCAGTAGATTCGGCTACTAGAAAAGAAATACGCAAACGGGCTATAAAACAAATTAATTTAGGAAAAAGGAAGAAAGATGTTGCTATTATGTATGGAGTTAACCAGAATACGATTACCAATTGGGTTAAAAAATATAATAAGAAAGGCATTGAAGGATTAATAGATAATAAACGAGGAGTTAGTTCTCAGGACAAGAAGCTTCTTAACCAATCCCAAGAATTGGAGATTCAATCTATGATTACCGATGTTATGCCAGATCAATTAAAATTAGATTTTGGTCTATGGACACGTAAAGCCGTAAAAGAGTTAGTTGAAAGAGAATATGGGATAAAATTAGCGATAAATACGATGGGGGATTACTTACGCTCTTGGGGTTTTAGTCCTCAAAAACCAAAGAAACAAGCCTATGAGCAATGTTCAAAAAAAGTTCAATTATGGTTAGATCAGCAATACCCTGTTATTAAAGAGAGCGCCAAAAAAGAAAAAGCAGAAATACAATGGGGAGACGAGACTGGAGTAAGAAATACTAATCAACACGGTCGTTCTTATGCTCCTAAAGGAAAAACTCCTGTAAAAAAAAACATGTCCAAACGCTTTTCTATAAATATGATTTCTACAGTAACTAATCAAGGAAGTGTACAATTTATGATTTACTCAGGAACAATGAATGCCGATAGATTGATCGAGTTTTTAA
>NZ_PGUB01000053.1:0-32817 GCF_002924285.1 Aquimarina sp. I32.4
CTAAAATAGAAACTCCGCAATTAGCTATAAATCTAATTCTTGAACAGCATCAAAGATACATCAAACAACTACTAAGAGACCAAGAAAAGAACAATCAAACCTAAGATGACAAAGTAGGATTAATTTGATGGTTCAAGTGCAGAGTGCCAGGAATTTTTAAATAAGATTTGATTTTTTCTAAAAAGAACTGTGGTTCTATCCCAGGATCTATCATCAGTGTCTTGAACTAATTTTGTTTCTTTTGTAAGCTGGAAATCGTTGTGACTCTTTATATATGCGTACTCTAATTTAATGATACAACTTTCATATGGATTTGTGTAATATCCTGAATAATAAATAGCAAGTTCAAATCCTTTTTTGTTTAAGGTTACATCAGTCAAAGGGTCATTCTCATTATGAATTATTAGGCTTTTATTAAAAGAGTGTAGGGTGTAGGAGTTAGATGTGTCTCCTTGTAAAATAGCAAAAATAGAACGTTTTTTTGAAGAATAGTCCAGATTAAAGGCATAGACAAAAGCATCAGGATACCCATCTGAGTTAAAGTCATGAACCTTGTAGTAACCAAGTTGGTATCCTTTAAATTCTTTGTTTACAAAAGATTTTATTTTTTGAGTAGTAGTAGTTTTTTCAATTAGCTTACCATTAGAAAAGGTGTATGTTTTTTTTATATTTTTTCTGTCTACATTTTGAAAAACAGTACTTGATAAATCAGAAGAAGGAATATCTATAGATTCACTTTCTGATTGAATGTCAATAATATTATTTTTTATTCCATTGGTAAACGAAGGAAAAATAACAGTATGCCCCTCTGATAACCCACCATCCCCAATACCCGTATTGTCGATAAAGTGTTTTATTTGATTCCCATCCCAACTATAGATTGTGTCACCTCCAGTTTCTCCACAGCTTTCTGCATAATGACAGCCTCCAATTAGCTCTTGAACTTCAGGAACACCTAAGTTACCTAAAGGAACTAGGTTGTCTATAGAGGCTTTGATTTTGTCTACGATCTCTCCATTTTTTACTACCCATATATGATTGTTATATGCAAGAAATAATAGCCCTTTGGTTTTTGTGCTTTCAATACCATACGTAGTGATAAAATTACTCCATACATAAGCTTCTTGAGTATTATGCTTAATTTGAATCCAGTATCCTTTTTTACCGTTTATTGTATCTGGCTGGTGTTGTATATCTAATACCTCAAATTTATCCTGTATGTTACTGTTTTTTATAACCTGTGATGTAATAGACGGAGCAGAGCGAATATTTACATTATTGGCAGTGATAAACCCCCATAGTTTGTTAGATAAAAAAGGTAGGGGTAGATCTTTGGTAAATGGGATTAACTTTTTGTTATGCCATTGGTATAATAAAGAGGTATTGTCTGCAAATATAAAAATAATAACTTCTTTATTATTGCTATTATATGTTGTTCCGATACTAAATACGCTATGTAATGATTGAGTTGATTTTATTTCTATAAGCTGATGGTGTATTTGTTGGTCTTGATACAATACTTTTACTCCGATTTTATGTGCTGACTCTTGTTTTACCAATATCTTATAATCTGTATCGGTATGAAACCTAAATGCTGATCTGGCAATAAGATGATCCCATACATAGGCAATTTGATTTTGATAATTGATTTTGACCCAATGACCAGGAATTTTATTTATAGTATCTCTCTTTTGAGAATGTGTCATCACTAATTCTTCTCCGGGGTTTACAGTAGCAATCACTTTTGATTGAATAGAGGGGTTGGTTCTTATGTTTACCTTGGTGTTATAAATTACCGAAGATGTATATAGGTGATTTTGAAACTGACTGGGTTGAGAAATTGATTTAATCGATATACATAAAATAATAAAAATAAAATAACGAACCATGGGTATATTTTTATAAGTGATTAAGGTATAGGTAACACTATGAGCTGGTAAGGTAAAAATAAAAAACCTGTGTAAAATTAAATTACACAGGTTTTTGATCTAAGTATTTCTATTGATTATGCTTCGATAATCGTATTTAATGTTTTACTAGGTCTCATTGCGCTAGCAACTTTGTCTGTATTTGGCCAGTAATAACCACCCATATCTACAGGACTACCTTGTGCATTGTTTAATTCACTTATAATTATAGATTCACTATCTTCTAGTTGTTTTGCAACTGTTGCAAATTCATTCTGAAGATCTTTATCCTGAGTTTGTTTAGCAAGCTCTTGTGCCCAATAAAGTGCTAGATAAAAATGGCTTCCTCTATTATCAAGTTCATTAACTTTACGAGAAGGTGATTTTTTATTGTCTAAAAACTTAATAGTAGCTTGATCCAAAGTTTCAGCAATAATAGTTGCTTTTAGGTTGTTATTTACTTCTCCTAAATGTTCAAGAGAAACAGCAAGAGCAAGAAATTCTCCTAGAGAATCCCATCTTAAATGACCTTCTTTATTGAATTGTTGTACATGCTTCGGGGCAGAACCTCCAGCACCAGTTTCAAACAAACCACCACCATTCATCAAAGGAACAATAGATAACATTTTTGCACTTGTACCTAATTCTAGAATAGGAAAGAGGTCTGTGTTATAATCACGTAATACATTACCAGTTACAGAAATGGTGTCTTTACCTTCTTTGATTCTTTCTAGTGAAAATCTTGTAGCCTCTATTGGAGACATAATTCTAATATCTAAACCAGAAGTATCATGGTTAGGTAAATATGCGTTTACCTTTTTTATCAATTCAGCATCGTGTGCTCTGTTTTTGTCTAGCCAGAAAATAGCAGGTGTATCGGTAGCTTTTGCTCTATTTATAGCAAGTTTTACCCAATCCTTAACAGGCGCATCTTTAGTCTGACACATTCTCCAGATATCTCCTTGTTCTACAGAGTGCTCAATAATAACATTTCCTGAGGTATCTACAACACGTACAACACCTGCCGCTTTAATTTCAAAAGTTTTATCATGAGACCCATATTCTTCAGCTTTTTTAGCCATAAGTCCTACATTAGGAACTGTCCCCATAGTAATAGGATCAAAAGCCCCATGCTTTTTACAGAAATCAACAGTCTCTTGGTAGATGCCAGCATAACTGCTATCAGGAATAACGGCTTTAGTATCTTGAGTGTTACCTTGTGTGTCCCACATCTGTCCTGAGTTACGAATCATGGCAGGCATAGATGCATCTATAATAACATCACTAGGTACATGTAGATTGGTAATTCCTTCATCAGAGTTTACCATGGCTAATTTAGGTCCTTTCGCATAACACGCTTGTATGTCTGCTTCTATCTCAGCTCGTTTAGTATCTGATACTTTTTTAAGTTTGTTGATAAGATCTCCAAAGCCATTATTTACTTCTACACCAATTTCTTCAAGTGTAGCTGCATGTTTTTGGAACACATCTTTGAAAAACACCTCTACGGCATGACCAAAAATAATGGGGTCAGAAACCTTCATCATTGTAGCTTTCATGTGTAAAGAAAATAATACATTTTTTTCTTTTGCATCTGCTATTTGTTCTTCAAGAAAAGTTATAAGTGCTTTTTTGCTCATTACAGTAGCATCTATAACTTCTCCTTCTAATAATGCTATTTTTTCTTTTAGAACAGCTGTGGTTCCGTTCTGGTCTAGAAACTCAATTCTTACATCTCCTGCACTTGCCATAGTAACAGATTTTTCGTTGGAACGAAAATCTCCATTAGACATAGTTGCTACATGTGTTTTTGAATCAGTACTCCAAGCCCCCATAGAATGCGGGTTTTTTCTAGCATATTGCTTTACTGGTTTAGGAGCCCTACGGTCAGAATTACCTTCTCTTAATACAGGATTAACAGCACTACCTTTTATCTTGTCGTATCTATTCTTAATATCTTTTTCATTATCATTTTCAGGTTCTTCAGGATAGTTTGGTAGATCAAATCCTTGAAGTTGTAACTCTGCGATAGCAGCTTTTAATTGAGGAACAGAAGCACTTATATTTGGAAGTTTGATGATATTAGCTTCAGATTGTTGAGCAAGTTGCCCTAATTCTGATAACGCATCATTTTGTCTTTGTTTTTCTGATAGTTTTTCAGGAAAATTAGAGAGGATTCTAGCAGCAAGTGAAATATCTTTTGTCTCTATGTTGATATTTGCTGCCTTAGTGAATTTTTTGACAATAGGTAAAAAGGAATATGTTGCCAAAGCAGGTGCTTCATCAGTTTTGGTATACACAATTTTTGAGTTATCAACTCCCATATTTTTGTTTTTTTGATAGGGGGTCCTGAGGTTTCTAAGATCTGAAAAAGGATAGTGGCCCCTAAGTTTATTATATTATTTATTTAGGAAATAACCAGTTGTCTATTTTTTCTTAGTAGAAAATAAAAATATTACTAAGATTATAATAATTTGTAGTCATAGAATTTCCGAGCGCGAAGATACAAATCTAGTTACCCAAATGCAACCGCTATATTGTTAGTTTTGCGTTAAAGAAGGTTGAATTACAGTTTCTTAAAAATAGAGGTAAAAAAAAATGAAAGATGCAAAAAATAGACTCATATTTGAAGATACTCTCAAAAAGATAAAAAGCCATATCAATAATATAAATATCTTGATATGGCTTTATCGGAAATAATTATGATGTTAGCTGTTTTACCCGCTATTAAATAAAAACTTTCGTTAATTATAACATACTATCTTATTTCCTGATTTTGAGTAGATTTAAATTTATCAAAGATGATTGATAGATTTATTTTTTTCTACTCTTTAGGCTAATACTAAGTACTTATGTTTCTAAATTACTTTTGTAATTTTTCAGTTTTTCACTCGAGTAGCCTGATGCCGTTTATAATTAAAAAGGTGTCAAAACTTAATTTTTTCTTTCGAATTTCATTTTGAAATGATTCTAAAGCGAAGCCCTTAATTGATTTCAAGTATGTACTCAAAAAAATAACTTTCGTTTTATATTTATTTTAATTCTAAACTGGTCTTACAATGTTCAAAGAACGTTTGTTTATATAATATGGTCAGGAATCCTTGTGTCATCTCTTACCATAATGTGTAATTCTTTGATAAAGATAATGAAAATCAGTTGTTTTGCGGAGAATATGTATTATTTTAGTTGTCAACTACTTATGAACTTGAGTTGTTAACTTTTGTTCATAAAAAAAGGTTGTCATTACAGACAACCTTTTTTTGTAAGAAATTATATTTAGTTTCTTTTTTCTTTGATACGAGCTTTCTTACCAGTAAGTTCTCTAAAGTAGAATATACGAGCTCTACGAACTTTACCTCTTTTATTAACTTCAATTTTTTGAAGTGCTGGTAAGTTTACAGGAAAAATACGCTCTACACCTATTGTACCAGACATTTTTCTGATAGTAAATGTTTCAGTAGATCCAGCACCTCTTCTTTGGATTACAACTCCTCTAAAGAACTGTGTACGTGTTTTATTTCCTTCCTTAATTTCATAATAAACAGTGATAGTATCACCTGCAGAGAATTCAGGGAATTCTTTTTTTGCTACAAATTCGTTTTGAACAAATTTTACTAAATCTTCCATTTTTAATATAGTTCTTGGGTTTTATTAAAGCAACATTCGCGATTTTCGCCAGAGGTTGGTCTAATCAGGGTGCAAAAATAAATATTATTTAATGATTTGCAAGTGTTTTAAGATTATTATTCAAATAATTAGGATTAATAGATATCATAAAAAAAACAGGTTTATATTTTCTTTCAAAAAAATTAAAGCCTTTGATATTTGAACCTCTACGGTCTTTATAGAAATCCCTAACTCTAGAGCGATTTCTTTATATTTCTTTTTTTCGAATTTACTTTTTATAAAAATCTCTTTGCAACGGGGAGGTAATTGTTTTATTAGAGAATTGATTTTTTTTAATCTGATTTCATGTCTGGTTTCTTTTTCGAAAGATGTTTCAAAAATCAAATCCCACTGTATTTTTTCTAAAGAATCAGATCTTCTTTTCTCCTTTTTAATATGTTGTAAAAAACGATTATAACAAGATTTGAATAAATAGCTTTTTAATGAGGTAGTAATTAAGAGGGTATTTCTTTTTTCCCAGATATAAATAAAGGTTTCTTGAACAATGTCTTCAGAAAGTGAATGATCGTTACTTAACTTGAAGATGTAATTACATAACCAATTATAATAGGTAGAAAATAAATGTTGATAAGCATCGGTATCTCCTTTTTTAAGTTTTTCAAGTAGTTTCTCTTCAGACATTTATTAATTGATATGTTTCAAATTTAATAAAAAATCAAAATTGAATAAGGGTTTTTGAGATAAATGTTATCATATAGTTAAAAAAGCATTATATGCATAAAATAGAATTTCTGATAAATCAATTCATAAAAGGTGAAATTTCTTATGAAGAAAAAGAAGATTTATGGAACTGGGTAAACAAAAGTAAAGATAATCTCAATTATTTTAGAAAATACCTGATGGAGAATGATGGTCTGGTTATAACAAATTTTGATTCAGAGTTTGCCTATCAAAAATTTAAAAATACAACAAAGAAACGAAGTAAGAAGAAAAATAATATAAGGAGACTTTATAAATATGCTGCTGTTTTTATAGTGTTGTTAAGTGTAGGGTATTTTGTGAAGGAAGGTCTTTTTATAACAAAAAGAATTGTTGAACCAAGTATCGTTGGGTTGGATGATAAGGAGTTAACTAATAAAAAGGTAAAAATAACATTAGCAGATGGTAGTGTTAAAAAAATAGGATCTAATCAAGATGAAAAAATAACAAATGGTATTGGAGATATTATAGCTGTCAAAAAAGGAAATATCATTGATTTTAGTTTAAATAAGGAATCGAACACAGAAGAACTTGTATATAGCGAGGTGTCGATTCCAAATGGAGAAACTTTTAAAATTAAGCTTTCTGATGGTACTTTGGTGTGGCTTAATGCTGGTTCAAAGTTACGTTTTCCACAACGTTTTATAGAAACTTCTCATCAACGATTAGTGTATTTAGAAGGGGAAGCTTTTTTTGATGTGACAAAAAATAAGAACAAACCATTTATTGTGCATGCAGATCAGGTAGATATTAAAGTGTTGGGAACACGTTTTAATATATCTAGTTATACTACAGATACAACTATAAAAACTACACTTGTAGAAGGAGCTGTAATTGTATCTGAAAAAGATAATCCAGAAAAACAACTTCATTTAAGCCCTAGTTATCAGGCTTCGTTTGACAGGAAAAAGAGTGCTATGGTAAAAGAAAAGGTAGATACATCAATATATACCAGTTGGATGCAGGATAGATTGGTAATGGATAATTTGACATTTTCAGAAATCTTAACAAAGTTAGAACGTAGTCATAATGTCATTTTTATAAATAACGCCAAAAAAATAAATACAGAGAAATTTAAGGGAGAGTTTGAAAAAGAACAGCGTATAGAAGATATATTAAAAACTATATCATTAAGTACATTTTTTACGTATAAAATAAATCAAAATAAGATTACCATATCAAAATAAAAAAGGAAGGTGAGGCAACACCTTCCTTTAGGATGACCATTAAAAATAGAAGTTTAACGATCAAATTACATTTCAAAATTATGAAAAAAACTAATCATTGTGATAGTTTTCGGGGAGAAAACTATTATAGTAAAACTGTATGTTATAAAATGAAGCTATCTTTCGTTTTAATATTTATGACAATAGTCGAGTTATCAGCAACTACGGTTTTTTCGCAAAACAAAATTGATTTCAACTACAGAGATGTTCCGTTGAAAAAAATATTAGATGAAATTAAGCTACAGACTGATTTTAATTTCTTTTATAATATAAAAGAGATAGATGATAAAAAAAGAATGTCATTTAAGGCAGAAAAAGAGCCATTGAGAGTGGTCTTAAAAAAATTGGGAGATCAGGAGTATTTGGATTACACTATAAATGGTAAACATATCATTTTAACAAAACGAAAACTTCTTAATAAGAGTACTCTTCCGTCTGTACAAGAAAAAGAAATAAAAGGAGTAATAAGAGAAAGTAGTGGTAGTCCTTTACCAGGAGCAAGTGTTTTGGTCAAAGGCACGGATATAGGTACTCTTTCAGATTTTGATGGAAACTTTTCTATTCAGGTGCCAGATGGTAAAAATACATTGATCATATCATATCTTGGATTTGCTACGACAGAGGTAGATATTGCAGGAAAAATAACTATAGATATAACTCTTCAAAGTGAAGCTAACCAACTTGAAGATGTAATGTTAGTAGGGTCTCGATCTAATGTAGCTCGTACAAATGTAGAAAGAGCAGCTCCTGTAGATGTATTAAGGACTCAAGATTTAGTATCTACTGGTCAAACAGAATTAGCACAACAAATACATTTTCAGGCCCCCTCATTTAATTCTACAAAATACGGAATTGTCAATGTAACTTCTTATGTAGACCCTGCCACACTTAGAGGGTTAGGTACAGATCAAACTTTGGTACTTATTAATGGGAAAAGAAGGCATCAATCTGCTGCATTAAATGTAAATAGAGTTGTAGGTAGGGGATCTGTAGGAACAGATCTTAATGCAATTCCATCAGCAGCTATAGAGCGAATAGAAATTTTAAGAAGCGGAGCGGCAGCTCAGTATGGTTCTGATGCAATTGCTGGTATTGTGAATTTGGTTTTGAAAGATGACTATGATAAAAACTCTATTACGGCAAAAAGTGGGATCTCTTCTAGAAGTGATGGAGCAGTGTATGATTTTTCTGTAAATCTAGGAAACAGGATCGCAGAAAAAGAAAATAGTTATTTGAATACAACTTTCTACTTTCATCATAATGAAGAGACAGATAGAAAAGATACCTATTCAGGATTTGTTTTTGATAGGGATGATGAGGTAAATGATGCGTTACTAGTTGAACAAAATGGTTTTGATAGAGATAAGGATGTAGGAACAAAGTTTGGTCAATCAAGGAATACAATGGGAGCCATAATTTTTAATGGAGCATACCCTATAAATGAATCTTGGGAGGTTTATGGGTTTGGTGGGATATCTCATAAGAAATTATTGTCTTTCGGTTTTTTTAGACAACCAGGTAGAGTAGAGCGTGCTGTGCCAGAGATTTATCCTTTAGGGTATTCGCCTCTATATCCAGCAACCTCTACTGATGCTCAGGTTTCTTTGGGAGTACAAAATGACTTGCGAGATGGATGGAATTTTGACTTGAGTGTTACTTATGGAAAAAACTGGCTAGCTACATATACAGAGAATGGTGCAAATGCCAGTTTTGGTATTTTTACACCAACCGAATTTTATTTAGGAAATAATAACTTTGGTCATACTTCTGTCAATACCAGTATTTCTAAAACTTATAGAGATATCAATATGTTGAAATCATTATCATTGGCTTTTGGTGCAGAATTTAAAAATGAAGAATATCAAATTACAGTAGGTGATAGAGTATCTTATTCAGAAGGCCCTTTTGCTGATCAAGGAGAGTTTTCTTCTAGCGGAAAAATAGGTTTTTCTGCTAGAGAAGCGGTTGATAAAAATAGAGCAAACTATGGTGTATTTGTTGATATAGAATCAGATATTTCTGAGGCTCTTTTAGTAGGGGTTGCAGCAAGAGTAGAAGATTATAATGGTTTTGGTGCAAATGTGTCAGGAAAATTAAATGCTCGTTTGAAATTCACAAAAAATTTCTCATTAAGAGCATCTGTAAACAGAGGATTTAGAGCACCCTCGTTGCACCAGTTAAATTTTAGTGCCAATGACCCTCAGTTTGGAATAAATGCTCAAGGGGAAGATGATTCGATTAATATATTACACATACGCAATGATGATCCAACTGTAAGAAAATTAGGGTATGGTAATCTTGACGCAGAAACATCTTGGGATTATAATGTAGGAATTACAGCTAAGTTGGGAAAAAAAATCTTATTGACTTTAGATGCTTATCGTGTAGATGTACAAGATCGTATTATCATCTCAGAGTCATTAGATGTTAATGATATAGGGCTCCCTGAATTATTTACAGAGCAAAATATAGCTGAAATTCAGTTTTTCACCAATGCGGTAGATACTAAAACAACAGGTGTTGATTTTGTTGGAACCTATACAGAACGATTTGGAGCAAATGATGATAAAACATTTACTACAACCCTTTCTGCAACTCTTAATAAAACAGAATTTAATAGTGAGGTAAGAACATCTCAAGAGTTACAAGCACTCGGTGTTACAGAAGTAGTTGGAGAAAGAATGAGAGGGTTGGTAGAAGTCGCACAGCCTAAGAATAAATTTATCCTATCTCTAGATTATAAATCTAAAAGATTTTTTACTACAGTAAGGTTAACTCGATTTGGAGAAGTGTCTGATGTGGATTCTAGAGATGGTAATAGCGAATTTCAAGTGAAAGAAGCAAAGTTTGTAACTGATTTGTCACTTGGTTTTAATTTCTCTGAAAAATTTAGTTGGAATGCATCAGTAAATAATTTATTTGATGTTTTTCCAGATAGAAACTTATACGGAGGCAGATTTAACGGTCTTTCTCCTTATGGAAGATCAACTAGCCAATTTGGTGTGATGGGAAGTTTCTTTAGTACTGGATTTAACTTTAATTTTTGATACTCCTTTTTTAGATTTTCTGACTCAGAGATTGTGTGTATGCAATTCTGAGTCAGGATATACACCTGTAAATATTACTTTATGAATAGAAAGAAAATAGGATTATTCTTAGGAGTACTGGTTTTTATCATTTTTTTGATGCTTCCAGTGCCTCAAGGGTTAAACAGAGAGGCTATGATATCTGCTGGTACAGCCTTGTTGATGGCTGTATGGTGGATGACAGAGGCGATACCTGTATTTGCAACTTCTTTTGTGCCTTTAGTGTTATTTCCACTTTTTGGAGTTTTGAAATCTAAAGAAGTTGCATTAAGCTATGGGCATAATTATGTACTAATGTTATTGGCAGGTATTATTATTGCTAAAGCAATAGAGTCGCAAAACCTGCATAAGCGAATAGCGTTATTGATTATTAATCTCATCGGAGTAAACAAAAAGAAAATAATTCTGAGTTTTATGATTTCTACAGCGTTCCTGTCTATGTGGATTGCTAATGTTGCTGTTGCATTGATGATGTTGCCGATAGGGTTGTCAATTATAAAGAAAGAAGAAATAGATAATCCAGATTCAAAGTTTAGCCTTGCATTGATGTTATCGATAGCATATGCTGCCAGTATTGGTGGAATTGGATCTTTGATAGGAACACCGCCAAACTTGGTTTTTGCAGGAATTATTGAATCTCTTTACCCAGAGGCGCCTCAAATAACATTTTCTGACTGGATGCTTATCGGGCTTCCTTTGACCGTTGTTTTATTGCCGATTACTTGGTTATATATTATTAATTTTTTTAAAATAAAAGGGAGTGTTCCAGGGTCAGTTGGTATTATCAAAAATGAATTAAAGGAATTGGGTAGAGTTACAACTGGAGAAAAACGTGTTTTTATAGTGTTTTTGATTACTTCGTTAGGATGGGTTTTTAGAAAAGATTTAGTGTTTGGTGATTTTGTATTACCAGGGTGGGGTTCTGTATTAGGGGTGTCAAAGTATGTGCATGATACAACTATTGCTATGCTTGGAGTTTTACTTTTGTTTTTGGTTCCTAATGGAAATGAAAAAAGTAATAAGAAATCCTTGATCTCATGGAAAGAGGCAGAGAGTGTACCTTGGGGAGTTGTAATTCTTGTGGGGGGAGGATATGCAATAGCCAAAAGTTTTATTAGTACAGGATTAGCAGAATGGATTGGTAGTCAGATAACGGTGTTAGAGAATGCGCCTACATTGTTGATTGTTTTTCTTGTGGTATTAGCTATTACTTTTCTTACAGAAATAAACTCCAACACTGCTACAGCTAATATTTTTATGCCAATTTTAGCAACAGTGGCTATTGCAAATAGTACACATCCTTTTTTGTTAATGATTCCTGCAACATTTGCTTGTTCATGTGCATTTATGCTCCCATCTGGTACAGGTACTAATGCCGCAATTTTTGCTAGTGAAAAAATTAAGATTCCAGAAATGGCAAGAACAGGGTTTTTAATGAATTTTATAGCTATTATCGTGATAACTATTATTTCTTATCTCGTTGTTGTTCCCTTTTTTGATTTAGAGCAAATCCCAGATTGGGTAAAGTAAAATGTTTTTTATTTGTATTTGTTTAAATGTAGAAAAGGCTGTCTAAATATTTTTAGACAGCCTTTTTGATTTTATTCATTCAATAAGTCAGGTCGACGATCTTTTGTTCGCTGGTATGCTTGTTCTTCCCTCCAAGTCTCAATTTTAGGAAAATTACCAGAAGTTAATACTTCGGGTACTTTCCAGCCTTTGTATTCTGCAGGTCTTGTGTAGATAGGAGGGGCTAGTAAGTTATCCTGAAATGAATCGGTTAAAGCTGAAGTCTCATTACCTAGTACTCCTGGAATAAGTCTAATGATTGCATCACAAAGAATTAATGCACCTAGTTCTCCTCCTGATAGCACATAATCTCCTACAGAGATTTCTTTGGTAATAAAATGATCTCTTACCCGTTGGTCTACACCTTTATAATGACCGCAAAGAATAATAATATTTCCTTTTAATGATAATTGATTGGCAATCCCCTGATTTAGAGTCTCACCATCAGGAGTCATATATATAACTTCTTCGTAATCTCGTTCTGCTTTTAGTTTAGATATGCATTTATCTATAGGTTCTACCATCATTACCATACCTGCACCTCCACCAAATTGATAATCATCTACTTGTTTGTAGTTATTAGTGGTGTAATCTCTAAGGTTATGAAGTTGAACCTCTACCAATCCCTTGTCTATTGATCGCTTCATAATAGAGGCTTCAAAAGGACTTTTTAAGATATCAGGTACTACAGTAATTATATCTATGCGCATCTTTTGTTTGATTTATGTTTTGTAATGATGAGATATAATGCTGTGTCTATTTTATTATTAAGATAGACAAAAACAGCTTTTATCAAATTCATTAATGAATGCAAAGATGCAAAAGAATATAGTAAAAATCTAAAATTTGAATCTACTTAGCGCCAGCTTTACGTTGTTTGTTGATTTCATCCTGAAGCTTACGCATTACTTTTTGTTCTCGTTCTAATGCTCTACGTCTATGTTCTTCAAACTCAGCTTCTGTTTCAGCTAGTGTTTTTCTAGCTTGTAGAGTAATTGTATTACTGTTTTTGAATTTATAGACAAAGAAACTCAGTAGTGCCAAAAGAACACCAACTATAACCCACATGATTGTTTTATAGCTTGATTTAGTAAGTCCTGCACCAAAAAAACTAATACTATCTTTTTCCTGAGTAACACTAGTTAGATTTCCGTTTACTTTAGAAAGGGATTCTTCAAGGTTAGTTATAGTAGCTTTTTGTTCGTCAATTTTTTGGTTGGTGGTATTCAGTTTTGATTCTAACGTTTTAATTGAATCTATGGTGTTAGATTTTAATTTATTAAGCCATACAAGTTTTACTACTTTGTATTCTTGGTACTTACCAGACTTTTTTATTACTATATCAAATTGTCCTTTGATCTTTTCTTTTTTTAATGCATCGGTAACAGTTATATTTTCTTCCTGCGCATATGAGGTTTGAAAAAAAGAAAGGAGTAGTGTTAAAACTAGTAGGTATTGCGGTAATTTCATGTTGTTATTCTTAATTTTAATCGTCGGATATAATATCTCTACAATGAGTAGTAGTTAGAGAGCAAAAATAACTAATAGTGTATAAGTAGAACGATATTATGAGTTGTTTCTTTTTGATTATTAATTTCTTCTGTAACGATAATAAATGTACGATATTGTAAGTGATTATAAAGTTTTTCTGTAAGAATTTATAGAGGTAAGGTTTATAGATTGTTTTATTCTAAGGAGGTATTTGAGTTGTTTTTTGAATGAATATGGCTATTTCATGATATACTTAACAATAAAAAAGCTGGTAATCAATGAATACCAGCTTAATTTTTTGTGCATAATTACTTACTAGTAGTAAGTAAAGCGTCTTACTTTTGCAATGTATTTTGATAATCGTATTACTTGATGGCTATACCCATATTCGTTATCATACCAGATGTATAAAATAGCGTTATTACCTTTTGAGTCAACAATAGTTGCATTACTATCATATATAGAGGGAGCAGAAGAACCAATAATATCACTAGATACTAATTCATTATCAAGAGAATATTTTATTTGTTCTACCAAATTTCCTTCAAGAGCGTATTTTTTAAGGATAGCATTCATGCTTTCTTTAGATGTTTTCTTATCCAAATTAAGGTTTAAGATTGCTAAAGACCCGTTTGGTACAGGAACTCGTATAGCGTTAGAAGTTAATTTTCCTTCAAAATTAGGTAGTGCTTTAGAAACTGCTTTTCCAGCTCCTGTTTCAGTTATTACCATGTTTAGAGCAGCTGCACGACCTCTTCTATATTTATTATGCATATTATCAACCAGATTTTGATCATTGGTATATGCATGTATGGTTTCTAGGTGACCATTGACTACTCCAAAACTTTCATCTACCGCTTGTAGGATAGGAGTAATTGCATTGGTAGTACATGAAGCAGCAGAAAAAATATCTATTTTATCTGGATCATTTTCTTTATGATTAACTCCATGAACAATATTAGGTATTCCTTTTCCTGGAGCAGTAAGTAGTACTTTGTCGATGCCTTTGGCTGCTAAATGACGACTAAGTGCTTCTTTGTCTCTAAAAGCGCCTGTATTATCAATAAGTAATGCATCTTTGATACCAAATTCTGTATAATCTATATCTTCTGGGTTGTTGGCACTAATGACTTTTACGGTAGTTCCATTTATGATAAGTGCGCTGTTTTGTAAATCTGTTTCCACGGTACCTGCAAAATCTCCATGCACAGAATCACTTCTTAGAAGTGATGCTCTTTTTTCTAATACGTCTTGAGTAATAGCTCCTCTAGTAACGATGGCTCTAAGTCTTAACTGGCTTCCTTTACCAGTAATGGTCATTAATTCTCTGGCAACCAAACGACCAATTCTTCCAAATCCATATAAGATTACATCTTTTGGAGAAATAGGTTTAAATTTCTTAGCGTCTTTGAGTTTGTCTTGTACAAAACCATTTATAGACCGGTATTCATCACTAGCTAAATGATATTCATAAGTAAGTTTACCAATATCTAATTTTGATGGAGGTAAATTCATTAATTTGATAGCTTGTGCAATTTCTACAGAATCAAAAATTGAAATAGGTTTTTGTACAAACTCACCTGCATATTCATGTAAATTGATAATTTCGCTTACATTCTTATCAATTAACTGATTTCGAAAAAGTACCAACTCTATAGAGTTGTCGTACCAAAGATCACTTACAGTCTTTATAAATGCTACAGTTGCGCGACGTCTGTCTGCCTGAAAGGCTAATTCTTTTTCATAAACTTCGTTAGAGCTCATAATATGTTGTGTTTTAAAGTCTTGAAATTTCGTGCAAAAGTATATATTTCAAACGTTTTCGGGAAGCCTTTTGTGAAAAAAATCCCATTACTTTTTAAAAAATAATGGGATTGGCTGTTCTAGCTATACTTTTTGCTCGTTTATTGAAATACAAATTCTCTTTTTTGTCCATTGCGACCCACAAGGCTGATCGTTATGTCTTCATCTTTATATTTATTCTCTATGATCCGTTTTACTTCTAGAACATTTTTTACCTTTTTACCATCTATTTCACTTATAACAAGTCCTTCAAGATTATATCTTTTCATTCTAGGACTTAAAGCTTTGCTAATTACTACCCCATGATCTAAATTGAATTTTTTTAAGTAGCCTTCACTAGGAGGATTTTTAACTTC
The DNA here is from genome assembly GCF_002924285.1 of Aquimarina sp. I32.4. NCBI lineage: Bacteria > Pseudomonadati > Bacteroidota > Flavobacteriia > Flavobacteriales > Flavobacteriaceae > Aquimarina > Aquimarina sp. I32.4. Next base: position 15,825 of record NZ_PGUB01000053.1, read on the forward strand.
TACACCAACATCAGTTATATTATATTTTTGAATTTCGTATTTTGATAAAGTAACAGGTAAGGTTACTTCCTTGTTCTTTCTTAATACTTTGACATTAATAACATCCTTTGGTCTTTTACTGTTTACATACCCTGTTAGGTCTGAGAATTTTTTTATTGGCAAGCCATCAATTTCTTTAATAACATCTCCTTCAGAAAGCCCTGCTTTTTTTGCTCCACTATCATCAGCAACAGACTGTACAAAAACACCTTGAGAAACAGAAATGTCATATTTTTCCATTACAGTTTCATTGATGGTTCCTCCAGTGATACCCAAGATACCACGTTGTACTCCTCCAAATTCAATAATGTCTTCCATTATTTTTTTAACGTTGTTTGATGGAACAGCAAATGCATATCCTACGTAACTTCCTGTTTGAGAGGTTATGGCAGTGTTTATGCCGATCAATTCTCCTCTGGTGTTCACTAATGCTCCACCGCTGTTTCCAGGGTTGATAGCAGCATCGGTTTGTATAAAAGACTGGATAGTGTCATCTGATTCGTTTAAGTCTCTGGATTTTGCACTTATAATACCAGCAGTAACAGTAGAGGTTAGGTTAAAAGGGTTTCCTACGGCCAATACCCATTCTCCAATTTTAGCAGTATTAGAGTCACCAAAAGGGATGTAGGACAGTTCTTCTTCTGCATCTATTTTGAGTAATGCAATATCAGATTCAGGTGAAGTACCTACGATTTTAGCTTTATAAGATTTGTTATTGTTTAATGTTATTTCTAAATCAGTAGCCCCATCAATAACATGATTATTAGTTACGATATAACCATCTTTTGTAATAATGACTCCAGATCCAGCGCCTTTGATTCTTCTTTCTTGTGTTCCTCCGTTTCTGAAAAATTCCATCAAATTCCTAGGAGTTCTCGAGATACCGTATTGTTTTACATGTACCACTGCATTAACGGTTTTTTCTGCGGCTAAAGAGAAATCAGTGCTAGCAATAGGAGTACTTATTGCGTTTGTATTGGTAAGCGTATAATTTGCAGGGATCAAATTAGTCTTGTTTTCGTCTTCAGTAACAACTATAGTTTTTGATTCAAAAAACATTTTATACGCACCAAGAGTAAATGCCCCAGCGATTATAGCTACGACCAATAAGTTCAAAAATCTTTTCATTTTCTTTTCTTTAATTTGTTTGACTTAGTTAATTATCAATATAAATAGACTGGTATTAACTTTTAAAATTACAATTATGGTACATTTTTTATGATATTTAACTCACAATTAACAACAGTTTTTTGTGAACATTCTTTGTACCTTTGCCTCTAATAATTAAACGCACAATGACACTTACTTTTTATAAATATCAAGGTACAGGCAATGATTTTGTGATCATTGATAATAGAGAATCTATTCTCTCCAAAAATAATACCAAATTATTTGCTAGACTTTGTGACAGGAAATTTGGTATAGGTGCAGATGGTTTAATGTTGTTAGAATTTCCTAAAAATGAAGAAGATGATTTTACAATGGTATATTTTAATGCAGATGGTAATGAAAGTTCTATGTGTGGAAATGGAGGAAGGTGTTTAGTTGCTTTTGCAGCATTTTTAGGTATTGTAAAAAATAAAGCTGTATTTACAGCAATAGATGGAAAACACGAAGCAGTGCTTGATGAAGGGTTGGTTCATTTACAGATGCAAAATGTGTCTACAATAGAAAAGCATGAAAATCATTTGTTTTTAGATACAGGCTCTCCTCATCATGTAGAAATGGTAAAGAATATTACAGGTTATGATGTTTTTCAAGAAGGAAAAAGAATTAGGAATGGAGGCCCGTATTATGAGAAAGGAAGTAATGTGAATTTTGTAGAAAAGATAAATGAAAATGAATTTGCTGTACGTACTTATGAGAGAGGAGTAGAGGATGAAACCCTATCCTGTGGAACAGGAGTTACTGCTGTTGCGCTTTCTATGTACGAAACTAAGCTGACCTCGGCACAAGAGATTAGGGTGAATACTCAAGGAGGGGAGCTCAAGGTTACTTTTAAGAAAACAGAAGATGGGTATAGAGATATCTTTTTGATAGGACCAGCAAAACAAGTTTTTAAAGGAGAAATATCATGCTGACATTAAAAGGCGAAAAAATATATTTGAGGGCTTTAGAACCTGAAGATCTTGATTTTATTTATAATGTAGAGAATGATGAGCAAGTTTGGGAAATGAGTTCTACGCAAACACCATATTCTAGATTTTTGATCAAAGAGTATTTAGAAAATGCTCACAAAGATATATATGAAGTAAAGCAATTGCGATTAGTTATATCTTCTCATGATCATGTTACCTTGGGGTTGATAGATTTATTTGATTTTGATCCCATGCATAACAGAGCTGGAGTTGGGATTTTGATTGTAGAGAAAGAGAATAGAAGTAAAGGGTATGGAGCAGAAGCTTTAGAGCTTATTGCAAATTATGGTTTCACACACCTTCATTTACATCAATTATATGCGAATATTGCAGAAGATAATATGACAAGTATCAAATTGTTTGAAAATAGAGGATTTACAAAAGTAGGAGTTAAGAAAGAATGGAATTTGGTAAAGGACGTTTATAAAGATGAATTTTTATATCAATTAATATATGTACATTAAAAAAATATTATTAGCTATAGCCTTAGTGGGGTTAATTGTAGGAGGGATTTTTGCGTATAACGTATATCAAGCTGTTTTTTCTCCGAATACAAATTTTGATAAAGAAACATCTGTTGTTTATATCCCCTCGGGGGCTACTTATACTGAGCTTATTGAAATTATAAGCCCTATTGTAAAAGATATTTATAGTTTTGATAAAATTGCCAGAAGAAAAGGATATATAAAAAATATCAAAGCCGGGAAATATATCCTGAAAAAAGGTCTTAATAATAATGAGATTATAAATGTTTTACGAAGTAAAAACTTACCAATTCATGTGAGTTTTAATAATCAAGAACGGTTAGAGAATCTTGCTGGTAGAATTGCTGTGCAAATAGAGGCCGATAGTATTTCTTTACTTAAAGCATTTAAAGATTCTTCTTTTTTAGATGTCAATGGTTTTTCAGAAGAGACAGCTTTGGTTATGTATGTTCCTAATAAATACGAATTCTTTTGGAATACGTCTGCTATACAATATAGAGATAGGATGTTGGCTGAATATAAAAGGTTTTGGAATAAATCTCGAATGGAAAAGGCAAAAAAAATTGGGCTAACACAACATGAGGTTATGACAATTGCATCTATTGTGCAAAAAGAAACAGCCAAGGTTGATGAACGACGAAGAGTTGCAGGAGTGTACATGAATCGACATAATAATGGATGGAAGTTAGATGCAGACCCTACGGTTATTTATGCTATAAAGAAGCATCGTAATGATTGGGATACTGTTATAAAACGAGTTTTGTACAAAGATCTAGAATTGGATAGTCCTTATAATACATATAAAAACATATCATTACCTCCTGGGCCAATAACAATGCCAGATATTTCATCAATAGATGCTGTTCTTTCTTATGAAAAACATGATTATTACTTTTTTGTAGCTAATGTAGAGAATTTTGGATATCATAAGTTTGCTAAAACTATGGCACAACATAATCGCAATAAAAAACAGTACATAGACTGGATAAATAAAAAAGGAATAAGACGATAATTAGCCTCTTTTTTTGTAGGAAAAATCAAGGGAAATTTTCTTTGATTAGAGAGGAATGCGATAAACTTATTAACAAAAAACTATTTTTTTTGTGAATTATAGCATAATTGAGTCTTTTACTTTCATTCGATTAAAAGGCTTGATTTGACGTTTAAGTGTTTTTTTTTAACATAAAAGTATGTTTTTTTAATGATTTCAGACTTCTTTTTTAATGTAATTACTTGTTTTTCAGTTATATAGTTAATTTAACACTTGTTTCTTTTTATTTTTTAAAAAAGTTGTAAATTTGCACGGCAAAAATTTAAGTAGTGGGGGACGTTTTTATGATGGCTACTTAGAAATTTTTTATATGATAAAAAGGATAGTGGGATTATCTGGAATACTTACAATTGGGGGTATATTCTTATTGAGTTTTACAACAGAAGAAAGTATTGATCTTAGTTCTTATAGTACTGAAGGTTTAGACTTGTATTATGTTGCTCCTAATTTTAGTGAAATAGAGGAAGAGGAGTTGTTTTTTGCTCCTGAACTTGGAAGATCTTATGTAGGGTTTAAAGAAGCTCTTGCTTTCAAGGAGTCTAGAGGTGATTACGGTGTTGTAAATCAATTTGGTTATTTGGGAAAGTACCAATTTGGAATAAATACTTTGGCTTTGATTGGTCTTAAAAGGATTGGTAGGAATGAATTTCTTAATGATCCTGCTTTGCAAGAAAAAGCGTTTTATGCTAATCTTTCTAGAAATAAATGGATTTTACGCAGAGATATCCAATGGTTTGATGGAAAAGTGATTAATGGGATTAAGGTTACTGAATCGGGGATTCTTGCTGCAGCTCATTTGTCAGGTCCTGGTTCTGTAAAGAAATATGTGCGTAGTGGTGGGGTAGAAGGTTTTTCTGATGCTTTTGGTACTACGATTCGTTATTATATGAAACGTTTTGGTGGGTATGACACTTCTTTTGTTGTCCCTGATAGAAAAGCAAAAGTGATTTTTTGATTTTATAATAGTATTAATCTTTTTGTATAATGTATATGGTAGGTCTTTTGTGAAGATTTACTGTTTCTTCTTTTTTCCATTCTTTTATTGTTTTGGTTACGATGAACTCTGTGGTAAGTGTGATGTCACATGCAATACATAACCGAGTATTGTCGTGTAGTATTGTTGTAAGGTCAAGAAACATTTTGTCGTTTCTGTATGGAGTTTCTATGAATATCTGTGATTGATCTTTTTCAAGAGAAGTTCTTTCGAGGTGTTTGATAGTGGACTTTCTTTCGTTTTTGTCTATCGGTAAGTATCCATTAAAAGTAAAGTTTTGTCCATTCATTCCGCTACTCATCATTGCTAGTAAGATAGATGAGGGGCCAACAAGTGGAGTTACTTTTATTCCTTTTTCATGAGCAATTCTTACGACTTCTGCTCCGGGATCTGCAATTCCAGGGCATCCAGCATCAGAAAGAAGTCCAATTGATTCCCCGTTAAGGCATGGTGTTAGATATTCTGGAATCTCAGAAATATCAGTGTACTTATTGACTGTGTTTATAATTAGAGCGCGTTGAGATTTGCTGGGGCTTACTTTTTTTATAAACCTTCTTGCTGGTTTCTCGTTCTCTGCTATGTAGTGGTTAACTTGCTCTAGTACCTTTTTGATTGATATAGGGAGTACTTCTAGAGGGACATCGTCTCCTAATCGTGTAGGGATTAAGTATAATCTTCCTTTGGGATCTAGGGGTTTGGCTTCCATAGGCTCTGTTGCGACTTATTTTGATAAAGATTTTCTTTTTTTTATACTGTGTTTTGCTATAGTAAAAGTAAAAAAAAGGTATTGAATTTAAGTTAATCTTTATGGATTGAAAATGTTTTTTATATGTGCTGTCTACTAAAATAGTGTTATTTTTCTATACTAACGTTATTATGTGTAATGATAGTATGGTAATTGGTTAATCTGTAGAATTGAGTTTTGATGTGATAACATCACAAGCTTTATCTAGCATTTGGAAAACATCTTCAAAGCCTTTATCTCCTCCGTAGTACGGGTCAGGGATATCAAGATTCTCGTTTGGGTAAAGTTCGTTAAGTATGAGTTGTACCTTGTTTTTGTCTTTGTTATTGGGTGCTATGTTGATTATGTTTTGAAGGTTAGAGTTGTCCATAGCATATATGTGGTCATATGTGTTAAAATCACTTGACTTGAACTGTGCTGCTTTTTGAGATGTAATGTCTATCCCGTATTTTTTGGCAACTTCAATAGAGCGCAGGTCTGGTTTGTTACCTATGTGGTAATTACTGGTACCAGAAGAAGATACACTGAATTTTGAGGGGTCTAATTTGGATTGTAGTATACCTTCGGCTAATGGTGATCTGCATATATTGCCAAGGCATACCATTAAGATTTTTATTTTCATCTGTAATGCGGTATTAGGCTAATAATTGATTTTATAAGTTGATGTATGTAAACTTGTTTTGGTAAAATATTCTACTCTTAGTTTATGGGTGTGTGTTGTTTTATAAAGTGAGTTTTTTTCTTAAGTCTTCTACGTATTTTCTGAATTGCTTATCTGTAGATGATAGGTTGTCTACTGTTTTACAGGCGTGTAAAACGGTAGCGTGATCTCTTTTTCCTATTTGTGTACCAATACTAGCTAAAGATGCTTTGGTGAGCTTTTTTGCAAAAAACATGGCCAATTGTCTGGCTTGAACAATATGACGTTTACGTGTTTTAGATTGTAGTGTTTCTACGTCCATTTGGAAATAATCACTAACTACTTTTTGAATGTAGTCAATAGATACTTCGCGTTTGGTATTTTTTACGTAGTTGTCTACAATGGCTTTTGCAAGGTCTATTGTGATGTCTTTTTTGTTGAAAGAAGAGTGGGCGATTAATGAAATAATAGCTCCTTCTAGTTCACGAATATTTGTCTTGATATTGTTGGCTAAAAACTCAACGATATCTTCAGGCATTTCTACACCATCACGATATAGTTTGTTTTTGATGATAGATATTCTGGTTTCAAAATCAGGTTGGTGTAATTCTGCAGATAATCCCCATTTGAAACGTGATAGTAGTCGCTGTTCTATGTCTTGCATATCTACAGGAGCTTTATCACTTGTGAGGATTACTTGTTTGCCATTTTGATGTAAATGATTGAATATGTGAAAAAATACATCTTGTGTTCCTGCTTTTCCAGACAGAAGTTGGATATCATCTACAATAAGTACATCTATAATTTGGTAAAAATGAATAAAATCATTCCGATTATTCTTTTTTACAGATTCGATATATTGTTGCGTAAATTTTTCAGCAGATATGTATAGAACTGTTTTTTCTGGGTAATTATCTTTGATGTTTACTCCAATAGCGTGTGCTAAATGTGTTTTTCCTAAACCAACTCCTCCAAAAATTAATAAAGGGTTAAAAGAGGTCCCTCCAGGTTTATTGGCAACAGCCATACCAGCAGAGCGAGCTAGCCTGTTAGAATCGCCTTCGAGAAAATTTTCAAAATTATAACTCGGGTTTAACTGAGATTCTATTTTTACATTTCGTATTCCAGGAATAACGAAAGGGTTTTTAAGTTCTGGATTCTTACTTTTTATAGGAACATCTACTTCTTGAGAGTTAACTGAGGTTCGGTTTGAACTTGGTATCTTTTCTGTAAATGGCTTTTTATTGCCATAAGTGTTTTCCATTTTTATAACATAAACCAACTTAGCGCCTTCTCCTAGTTCACGAGTTAAAGATACTTTGAGTAAGTTGACGTAATGTTCTTCTAGCCACTCGTAAAAAAATTTACTGGGTACCTGAATACTTAGAGCGCCATCTGTAAGTTTTACAGCTTTGATTGGTTCAAACCAAGTTTTATAAGCTTGGGGTGTAATGTTATCTTCTATAAAAGACAGGCAACTATCCCAAACTGATTGCGCGGTTACATTCATTATTGCGGTTAGATTTACTTTTTTTTGTTATGGTACTATATTGAAAGGATGTTGTTGAAAAACTCCTTACTGATTTTGCTTGACAAATATGTGAACAAAAAATGTAAAAAAAAAACGATTAGGGGGTTGAATATTAATTATTTTTTTCGCATAATTTGACAGTATTACTTTTATTTTGCTTTATTCATTCTAAATAGTTAACCTATGTCAATCATTTCTGAAACCTTACTAAAAGTGCGTTACTCTGAAACAGACCAAATGGGGGTGGTACACCACGGTAACTATGCACAGTACTTAGAGTTAGCTCGAATTGACTGGTTATCTCAATTAGGGGTCTCTTATAAATCAATGGAAGAAAATGGTGTTATGCTTCCTGTGTTTACATTAGATTTTAAATTTAAGAAATCTGCCTTCTTTGACGATGAATTGACTGTTAAAACTTTGCTAAGGAAAATTCCTACAGTTAAAATAATTTTTGACTTCGAAATCTTCAATGAAAAACGAGAGTTGTTAACAACGGCGTCTGCTACTTTGGTTTTTGTTGATAGCAAAACCCGAAAACCTATTCCATGTCCCTCTTACTTATTAGAAAAAATTAAAAATTCCTAATCTAAACCTTTTACTTTTTTTATTTCTACCTCATACAACGAGGAAAAAGCATTTTTTATTTTATCAATAAACTTTTTTCTTACAGAAATATAAATTTTACAATTAAGTTGAAGGTTTTGTTTTATGATTGTGAGATTATTTTCCTTAATAATTCGCATTACTTTGTTCATGTCTTTATATTCAAAAACAATCTCAAAATGAACATCAATAGTTTTTTCTACAATGGTTGATGCTTCTAGTGCAAGTTGTGCAGAAGTTTTATAAGCATGAATCAATCCTCCTACGCCAAGTTTTACTCCTCCAAAATATCTAACAACTATAATTAGTATGTTGGTAACATCATACGATAGGATTTGACCATAGATTGGTTGACCAGCAGAATTAGAGGGTTCACCATCATCGTTTACACGGTATCTAGTTTGTTCTATCCCTATTTGCCATGCATAGCACCAATGTCTTGCTGAATGGTGTTGTTTTTTTAGTTTGGTGATAATTTGTTTTGTTTCGTCTTCTGTAGTTACAGGGAAAGCATATCCATAGAATTTACTGTTTTTATCTTTGTAGAGGGTTTCTTCTCCTGGAGTATTAATGGTTTTATATGTATCGTCTATTGTATCCAAGTCTAATGTTTAGTTATATAGAAAAGGTAACCAGAATAATACTAGCGATGGCTAGAATAATTCCAATCCAGTTTTTGAGAAGTAATTTTTCTTTAAAAAAAAGAATCCCAGCAAAAGTAGAAACCAAAAGTATGGCTACATTGTTAATGGTAAAAACGGTAGAGCTGTCCATGCTATTATATCGCAATGCTTTTATTAAAAAGAATATCGAAAAATAATTTGGAACACCTAGTACGATTCCTGCTATTATATTTTTGAGTTTAATTTTGAGTGTTCCTGTAATTGCTTTTATAAAAAGTATGATAATACCTATAATAGCAGCAAACCCAAAAATAGTGGCAGAAAAAATGGAGACATCATTTTCTGCTACATGATGTGTTTCAAGAAATTTAATACTTGTGTCAATAATACCGCTACCGATAAAGACGAGTAGGGGGAATATTAGATTTTTTCTGGTAATAGGAACCCCTTCTGTATTTTTTATTGAGGTAAGAAAAACGGCAATAAGGGCAATTAAGATTCCTATTATTTTTACAACTCCAGTGCTTTCGTGGTAAACAATAATTCCAAATATGATGGGTATCGTTACACTCATCTTGGTGGCTACTGCGGCTACAGAAAGCCCATTTCTTTGGGTGGTTATTGCCATTAGGTTGAATACAGATATAAAAATAACCCCTAGTATCATAGTACCGTAAAACCAACCTTCTTTTGATATAGAAACTATATTGATAGGTTCAGTATATGCAATCATTCCAGAAATTGAGGCTACAATATAATTTACAATGATTGCTTGTAGTATATTGATGTCAAATCTAGAGAATAACTTGAAAATTATAAAGATCAGGGTTGAGGCAAGGACACTTAGGAGTAAATAGATCACAATATGTCTGATTTTGTAGTGAATAGGCTTGTTACATCCTCGGTCTTAGGGTTGTTGTTCCAAGTGTGAATGCCTAATGATGCGGCAGCGTCTGTATTTTCTTTAGTATCATCAATAAATAATGTTTCTGTAGGGTCCAGTTTATTTTGGTTCAGTACAAATTCAAAAATCTCAGTATTAGGTTTTCTCATTTGGATTTCATGAGAAAGATAGAAAATATCAAAGCATGACTTGAATTCTTCAAAAAATGGAACATGTTCTGCAATCCATTTTATATGTAATTCATTTGTATTACTTAGTAGTATTAATTTGTATTGCTGTTCAGAGGCTATTTTTTTTATAAACTCAAAACGATGTTTCGGGAAATCTTTTAGAATAGCATTCCAGGCATTAATTATTTCGTTTTTTGATGCTTCTGGAACCAATGTTTGAAAAGATATTATGAGTTCTTGGGTAGAAATAGCTCCTACCTCATAGCGCTTATTGAGGCTTTGTATTTCTGAAACAGAAGAGATTTCTCCTAGTTTTAAAAATTCTCTTTCTGTGGCAGGTTTGTCTAGATTGATAAAAACATCTCCAAAATCAAAAACTAAAGTTTTAATCATTTTTATAGGTGGTTAAAGTGTCTGTTGTTATTTTTTCTCTCGAAATTAAAATTCCTTTACATATCGGAGCTTTTGTTCCAGATTCAAAAGTAATACTTCCTTCAAAAACCCTAGCTTCATCCCAAAGATTTTTATCGATAAAAGATTGTATGGTATGTGTGCCCCCTTCTATAATTACAGATTGAATTTTATGTTTGTATAAGATGTCACAGATTGATTTTGCAATATTATTGTGTGCATCAACGGCTTCATAAATAAGTGTATCTGTACTTTTTTTAATATGCTGTTCGGTAGTAATTAGTATTGTTTTGATTGTGTTATCTAGGATGTTAGAATCTGCTGGAATTTGATTAGACCTGTCAACAACAATTCTTATAGGGTGATTGCCTGACCAATTTCTGGTTGTGAGCTTTGGGTTGTCTTTTATAACGGTTTGATTACCTACCAAGATAGCTTGTTCTTCTGCTCGCCATTTGTGAGTGATTTGTTTAGAATGAGCGTTGGTTATCCATACAGGTTCTCTTTTTTTGGTATGAGTTGGTGCAATATAACCATCAAGAGTTTGAGCCCATTTTAAGATAACATATGGGCGCTTTTTATTGTGAAAAGTAAAAAAGCGTTTATTCAATTCAAGGCATTCTTTTTCTAAAACACCAAGGACAACATCACATCCTGCATTCATTAGTCTACGAACTCCATTTCCAGATACTTTTGCAAAAGTATCTATGGTGCCAATAACCACTTTTTTAATCTCCTCTTCTATGATTAGGTCACTACAAGGAGGTGTTTTTCCGAAATGACTACACGGTTCAAGACTTACATATATAGTTGCATCTTTGAGTAGAGAGGTATCTTTTACAGAAGCAATGGCATTTACTTCTGCATGAGGTTTTCCTGATTGATAATGCCATCCTTCTCCTATAATTGTATTGTCAACAACAATTACGCTACCTACCAACGGATTGTTGTAGGTTGTTCCTAGCCCATTTTTGGCTAACTGGATGCATCGTTTTATGTATTTTTCGTGTAGTGTCAATGTTTATAAATAACAAAAATAGGTAAAACTATGTATTTAATGCCTTTTTTAGAGTTTGTGAATTAGAAAAGGATGGTAATGTTTTCTTAAAAAGATAGATGATGGTTTTAAAATATCTAAAAAAAACAATAGGTTAAGTGTTATTTATTTCAATCTTACTTTTTGCTCTTTGTTGACAGGGTATGAATAAGAAAAATGTCCAAGGTGATAACGAATAGCACCTTTGTACTCGATATTTAATGAATCTGCTTGAATTACGTTTAATATATTACCAAGAATAGTTTTTTTACTGTTCTTGTAAATCTTAGAAAGAGAAAAAGTTCCCTCTAAAGGAATGGTGAATTCATTTTTGGTTGGAACATCAAACTCTTGAGCAGAAACTTTTCCTACATTTATGTGGTCTACAAAAATTTGAATGCTATCTATAGAGAGCTTTCCTTGTAAGTTGTTTGGATTGTTGAAAACAGCATCTGCTTTAAGTGTTATATTACGTAGGCTGATGTTTTTAACCATAATGTTATCAATGTATTTGAATTCTGGTTTTTTAGAAATAGAACAGTTGGTAGTACATGTGATTATTGTTAATAATAATAGAAATTTACGCATTGATTTCTGGTAAGATTTAATGTATATTTCAGTCTCTATGATAAGAGATTAAACTTTTGTGCTCAAACAAAGAGTCAGAATTGTTTTTCAGGTCTGAAATTTTGTTAAGATGTCACAAAAATAATATTTTAAATATAATATGAGCGATATAAAAATCAGAAAGATAGCAATTGAAGATAATACAAAGATTGCTACTGTGATACGAGATGTGTTGATAGAAATGGGGGTTCCTAAAGTAGGAACAGCTTATGAAGATGAAGCTTTGGATAAAATGTATGAAACTTATGATTACCCAAGGAGGAGGTATTATGTCGTAGAAGAAAAAGGAAATATTATAGGAGGGGCAGGTATTGCAGCATTAGAAGGGAGAGATTCAGATACTATTTGCGAACTGCAAAAAATGTATTTCTTACCTTGCACCCGAGGAAAAGGAATTGGATTTCAAATGATACAAAAATGTCTTGAATTTGCAAAAGAAGCAGGATATGTAAAATGCTATCTAGAAACAATGCCATATATGGAGGCTGCAAGAAAATTATATAAAAGAGTAGGTTTTTTACCCTTAGAAAAACCGATGGGAGACACAGGGCATTATAATTGTCAAGCCTGGATGATTAAAGAGTTATAAAATACACCTTGAATTGAAAATACAAGACCTGAGAACTAGTTTTATAAATGTTTTATCAGAAATCTATGATGCTGATGAAGTAACATCTTTTTTTTATTTACTTTCTGAAAAAATTTTGGATTTATCGAGGGTAGATATTGCAATGAATTTAAGTAAAGAGCTTACTCTTGAAGAGTTGAAAACATTTGATCTGGCTAGAAAACGATTAGAAAAACAAGAGCCTATTCAATATATAATAGGAAGCACCTATTTTTATGGTTTATCATTTGTGGTAAATTCAAATGTTCTTATTCCAAGACCTGAAACAGAAGAATTAGTCGATTGGATTGTAAAAGATTATAAAAATAAGAAAGTGCAGATTTTGGATATAGGAACAGGTAGTGGTTGTATAGCTATTACTTTGGCTAAAAATTTACCAGAAGCACAAGTCTATGCAATTGATATTTCAGAAGGAGCAATAGAAGTAGCTAGAGAAAATGCAAAACAAAATAAAGTAGATATAACGTTTATTAAAGCAGATATTTTGAATATGGATGAGATGCTGCAAGATTTTGATGTTATTGTGTCAAATCCACCATATGTACGTGAGTTGGAGAAAATAGAGATAAAGACTAATGTACTCGATAATGAGCCAGCAGGGGCATTGTTTGTTTCTGATCATGAACCTTTGATTTTTTATAAAAAGATTACAGATATAGCAGTAGAGAAGTTAAACGATAATGGGGCGTTGTATTTTGAAATCAATCAATATTTAGGAAAAGAAACAAAAAAAATGATACAAGAGCAAGGGTTCTTATCAGTAACCTTACGTAAAGATTTGTATGCTAATGACAGAATGATAAAAGCTTGTTTTGATTAAGGTATTTGTGTAATGAGAGCTTTGAATTCAATTTGTGTATTTTGTGGTAGTAGTGAGGGGAATGATGAGAGAATAATTGAAGTAGCAGTTGCTTTGGGAAAAAAGATGGCACAGCAACAAATATCTTTGGTGTATGGAGGAGCTAAAATTGGTGTAATGGGAAAAGTGGCTAATGAAGTTATACGATGCAGAGGAGAAGTAATTGGTGTAATTCCTGGATTTTTGAAGCAAAAAGAAATTGTTTATTTAGGAGTGGATAAATTAATAACTACAGCTAATATGCATGAACGCAAAATGAAGATGCAGTCCTCAGTGATGGTTTTGTAACTCTTTTAGGAGGGTTTGGATCACTAGAGGAATTGTTTGAGGTTATAACATGGTCACAGTTGGAGTTGCACCAAAAACCAATTGGACTTTTGAATGTAGAAGGTTTTTATGATGACCTATTGGCAATGCTTGAACATATGGTGCATAAAGAGTTTTTAAAAAAGGAAGATTATAAGTTACTCCTTGTGGATAAAGATATAGATAGATTGTTAGAGAAAATGAGAGTTTTCGAGCTGATAGAAGTGTAAAATGGCTAAAAAAAGATAGAACCTGAAATCATAAATAATTGAATGAGCACAGAACAAAAAATTAATGAATTAAGAGAAGAATTACGACAGCATAACTATAATTATTATGTATTGGATGCGGCTGTAATAAGTGACTATGAGTTTGATATGAAGTTAAAAGAGCTACAAAAGCTTGAAGAAGAATACCCTGAATTTTATGACCCTAATTCCCCTACACTCAGAGTAGGAGGTGAGGTTACTAAGAATTTTGAAACAATAGTACATGAGTATAGAATGTATTCTTTGGATAATTCATACTCAAAAGAAGATTTATTAGATTGGGAAAAACGTTTAAAGAAACAAGTAGACGGAGCTATTAACTACACTTGTGAACTTAAATATGATGGTGCGTCAATAAGCCTTACTTATGAAGATGGAGTACTGGTAAGGGCAGTAACAAGAGGTGATGGTGTTCAAGGAGATAATGTAACTACAAATGTAAAAACAATTAAATCGGTTCCTTTGAAATTAAAGGGTGATTTTCCTGCTAAGTTTGATATTCGTGGAGAGATTGTTTTGCCTTATGATGGATTTATAAAAATGAATAAAGAACGAGTTGCGGCTGGAGAAGAGCCGTATGCTAATCCTAGAAATACGGCCTCAGGTAGTTTGAAATTACAAGATAGTAGTGAGACTGCTAGACGGCCATTAGACTGTTTGTTATATAATATAACAGGAAACAGGCTGGGGATTATTAGTCAATTTGAGAGTCTTGAAAAAGCAAGAGATTGGGGGTTTAAGGTTCCTGTAGAGTCAAAAAAGGTGAATTCTATTGATGAGGTGTTGGAGTTTGTTGCATATTGGGATGAGCATCGTCATGATCTACCTTATGAAACAGATGGAATTGTGATTAAGGTAAATAGTTTGCAACAACAAGAAGAACTTGGTTTTACTGCAAAAGCACCTAGGTGGGCTATGGCTTATAAGTTTAAAGCAGAACAGGTTTCTACAAAACTTCATGAAATCACATATCAGGTAGGTAGAACAGGGGCAATAACCCCTGTTGCTAATTTAGAGCCTGTTTCTCTTGCAGGAACTACTGTAAAAAGAGCTTCATTACATAATGCAGATCAGATAGAAAAATTAGATATACGAGTTGGAGACACTGTCTTTGTTGAAAAAGGAGGAGAGATTATACCTAAAATAATAGCAGTAAATCTAAAAAAAAGGAAAGATGACTCAAAACCAACAATCTATATTACTGAGTGCCCTGAATGTCAAACCGAACTTATCAGAAAAGAAGGAGAAGCACAGCATTACTGTCCTAATTATGCAGGTTGTTCTCCACAAATCATAGGGAGGATACAGCATTATATTTCAAGGAAAGCTATGGATATAGAGGGGCTTGGGGGAGAAACTGTTGCATTATTAGTAAATGAAGGGTTGATAGTGAATTATGCTGATTTGTATGAGTTGAAAAAAGAGCAGGTTGTTCCATTAGAAAGAATGGCAGAAAAAAGCGCAGAGAACTTAATTGAAGGTATAGAAAAATCTAAAAAAATACCTTTTGAACGTGTTTTGTTTGCATTAGGGATTCGGTATGTAGGTGAAACAGTTGCTAAAAAATTAGCGAAACATTATAAGTTTATAGATGCTATTGTCGATGCTTCAGAAGAGGAGTTGGTTAATGTGGATGAGATTGGAATCAAAATAGCTCAGAGTGTTGTAGAATTTTTTGCTTCAGAAGAAAATAGAAATTTAGTAAGGCGGTTACAGCAATATGGTGTTCAGTTAGAAATTTCTGCAGAGAAATTAGCTAATCAAACCAATAAGTTAGAAGGTGAGACATATGTAGTCTCAGGAGTTTTTGAAAAAGTATCACGTAATGAGCTTAAAAAAATGATAGAAGATAATGGAGGTAAAGTTTCTAGCTCAATATCTTCAAAAACTTCGTTTATTATTGCTGGGGCTAATATGGGACCGAGTAAACTTGAAAAAGCAAATAAATTAGAAATTCCAATTATTAGCGAAGATGAGTTTTTGCAAAAGATAGAGAAGGAGTAAAACGAAAAAATCTCTTTTTTTTTGTAATGGATGATATGCTTGGCTTTATCTGTTAAACCATCCTATGTTGTTGTTATGTAATAAAAAACGTTGAGGATATGAGATTTTAAGAAAATTTTAAGTTAAACTAAAATTTAGTATCTTGTGTATAGGGAATGTTATTTAATTGTATAATAGGTGTTTGGGTTTTTGATTTTATTGAATTCTCGATGCAAACTGTGTTTAATGGATGGAGGAAAATTACTAAAGGTTTTAATCTCTTTTTTGATTGTTTTGAAAGTAGCAGGTTTTATGATTCATAATGAATCTATAACTAGATATGCGTGCTTATTTCTTTTTTTTGCAATTGCTTCCCTTTATTTTATATGCTTATCCGTTTTCTTCCCCAAGATAATTCCATCTATTAGATACAGCTGCGACCATCAGTCTATCGAAAATATTATCAAAATACCTTCGATTAAACTTAAAGCAGTATTCATTTAGATAGTTTTGAAGAAAATCATCATCTATTCTATGATGTACATCAAGTAGCAATCTCTTAGCATTGCTTATTGCTGTATGCACCCATGGTAATATTGTGTTAATTTCTTTTTTTGGAACCACTTTAGAATCCAAATTATAATCCTCTTTCAAATTATTATAACTGTTTGATTTGTCTGAAACAATTTTAGTATTCTTTTTTACCTTTTCCTTTACCACCACAGCTAAATCTTCTTTTTTTAATGATTCAATAACCGTCATCTTTAAATATCCTACACGTTTTTTAGTTCTATGTTTTTTAGGATTATAATTTTGTTCTTCTACTCTTGATTCTGCTGCAACCAACACCGTTGATTGACGCTGACTTCCTCGTCCTCGTTTTAATGGTTCTGTTTTATCCCTTGTTATAGAGACAGTTTCAAAAAAAACTTCATCTAATTTGGAGGA
>NZ_PGUB01000054.1:0-31072 GCF_002924285.1 Aquimarina sp. I32.4
AACCCTCGCTTGGCTAATGGTATGTGTGGAATTATTTCCATTTCTATTGTATATTTGTCTAGTACGCTGTACATAATGGGCTGCTTTTAAATAATTTACGTGTCGTAACGCAAATATCGGCAGCCCGTTTTTACAATTCAAAAAAAAGTTTAAATCAGTTCTCCCTATAAAATTGCTTTTCATATTAAAGAGCTATTTGAATTATTTTTTACTCAACTACATCAAATACTCTATATTTTATATTATACTCTGTGCATCTGTTTATTTTATAAAACCAATTTCTGAATCTGTATGATATTTTAAATGTTTTATGTAGTTCACTATAGCATGACAAGTTTTATCAGGTAAGTTTAATTCATTAGAATTAACATCATACACTTAACAGTGTAATCAAGTAGATTTTTACTTCTAATTTCTTTTGCTAGTAGCCTTCTACATATAAACCTATTCTACATTTATAATTGTAGACACACAAGTATCTCTATTAAAAAGCAATCCGAGAATATATTGTACGTTTTTTTCTTTTGAGAGATGTCACCTAAACTAACTTTGACTTAATTAAGAAGTAAAAAAAGTTTCACATATTCTTTAACCTAAAATCGTTGCAAATTGAAACAGTTTACTATCTTTTTACTTAAACGTTTTTTGTAATACTCTTAATAAACACATTTAAAAAAAACCTGATGATGTAGGTTTTTAATCATCAAGAATTACTAAGTTTTTATAAAACAAACACTAAGCAAATACAAAAGGAGTGTTTTCACACTCCTTTTGGTATAATTTTCTATAAAATTACTCCTCTATACACTTTATAGAGCCCAATCATTTCTATGCTCTCCATTCCCCATGCTTATTGTTTTTGCTGATACCGTTATGGTCTCTATCATTGGGGTTTTACCATTAGCATCAAAAGTCTCTGTATACTTTACTGCATATGTCATTTCCATCCTTAATTCCTTAAGTGAAGCCTCTGTATCTCTTTTAAAATAAACAATGCTCACATCCTTAGTTTCAAAATTATTAAACATCCAGTCAGAGAGTTTTTGGCTTCCAGTAGACTCAACTGTAATTGTAACTTTACCTCCTCGGGTTATGGTAGATGGGCGCCCAGTTGCATCAGTTTCTTGATGCAAACTATAACTACTGTTTAACACATTAAACTCTTCGCCATCTACTTTAAATACTGCTTTAAAAGACATAATAAAATTTTTAAAAATTAATAATTAAATATAAATAATAATAAACGTGACTTGCACAGTATAAATGTACATAAAATTCATAACCAACACAATACATTTATAATTACTTAATAAGAAATGAAAGAAAAATAGTACAATAAAAATATTTCAACAGTTATCATTGTTAATTTTAGCCAAAAAAAAAAGCTTTGATCTTAAGATCAAAGCTTTTTTTTAACAAAATATTAACTTTTACATTATACTCTCTTGCAAATGATTACATCGTTTTCTTTAATATTATTCCCATCTACCGTCTTATTATAATTAATAAATTTCTGAAAACCTAACCAATTAGGTCTGGTATAAAAAATCCATCCAGATGGGCTATTCCCATTATCTATATAACTTATCTCTCCTCCAGGATGTCTTTCATTATAATCATTGATAAAGAAATAAAACAGTTTACCAAACTCCATTCGTTCTGGAGCTTTTAATCTAAAATTACTAATCTCCTCAATATTTCTTCCTTTATTAAATTCAAATGAAATAACCAATGGATTTACCAGTTCATCATCTTTTGGGTCTTTTACTTTTTTATCAAGAGGATAAAACCACTTTTTATATATTGGCACTGGTATCAATAATGAAAACTCATACAACTTTACTACAGCAAAAGGAATCACAAAAGCAATTACTGCTGCAATAAAAATATAGGTATACTCAGCTTTATACAATCCTATTACGTATACAAAAGAAATCAACCCCACGCATACCGTAACTATTGTATATAAAAATTCTGACCAAAAAGACGTTGGAGTCTCTGATAAATCAGGAAAAAACTTACGCAATGCTAAAACATGTAAAACTCCCAAGATTAAAAACACCACCTGAAAACTTATGAAATTATTAAGCGGAATATTACTTAAGACTCTCTCATTACTCAGTAAGGCTGTAGCAGCAAACAACAGTAACACTACTAGTATATACAGAAAAAACTTCTTCTTATTCTTAGCGAATAGTTTTTTCAAGCCCGTTACAAACCCCATAAGAATTACAGTAATAACAAGCAAAACTATACCTATCTTAAACATATCTGTATTAATAACTGTAAGTAAAAATATTTTCATTTTATATCATTGTTGTTAAGCCCAATCTTGGGTTGTTAGATTCATCCAACACAAATACACTTTCTTGTTTTGAATACGTAATGTTTAGTTTGATTTCTATTTCTAGTGGGATAAAATAGTCACAAAAGGTACTAATAATTTTTTTAGCCACACCATTTTGTAGGAATTTACGCATATTTTTTCTTTCAATAGGACCTATTTCTATTTCAAAATACGGATATAACACCCTAGAATCATTTAATTCTAAAACAAAATCAACCCCCAAAGTATTCGTACTTTCTGTAGCATCTTTATGAGTATATGATTCATGCTTTTTTACAACCCTCACTTTTTCTCCAATTATTTTTTCTAAACTCAAAGCTGTAAGCTCTGGATTTCCTGATATTTTGTGAGCAAAAGGCAGTAGTTTTAGCAATTTCAAGCTATAATTAATTGGCATCTCTTTATCTAATCCCCAAAAATCAAGTAAAAAATCATTTTTTAAGTTTATAAACTCATCTATTAACTCCCTTTCATTCTCTTCTACACGAACTTTCTGAACAAAAAACTCATTCTCAATAGGCGCAAAAAAAGCTCTTGCATCTTGCTCTTCTTCCTTATGCTTTTTCCGTAAACCTCTATAGGAATACTTCCCTTTTTTTACTTGCTCATGAAAAAAAGCTTCAGGAAGCATATCGTATATTCCATTACGAGCTAGATTAAATCGAAGCTTATCTTTTACTGCTGAATACGTATCTAACTTAAAACTAGTAACATCTCTACGGTACGACCTAGAAAATGTACTCTTATTAAAAATATCGATATCACTAAAATCCAAATTAGAGTTCTCAAAAATCTCTGCTACAAAAACCTCTGCTTTTAGACTTCTATAAGCCGTTATCAGCTCGTCGTATATTTCTTGTGTATGTTTTTCTTGCATATACTCTAATGAACCCGTGTGAAGTTGGGACTATTTAGTTTAATTTATGATTGGTGTTTTTTGGCTTCCTCCCTGCTGCTACAAACATTCTTTGCCAACGCTTATCTGTAAAATTGCTAATCTGAACCCCATTATCTCCAGATGCACTCAAATTTGATGTAGAATGCACAAAATAATCATTCCCTAAATAAATACCTACATGAGTTATAGGATGATACTCAGACCCTTTATGATTAAAAAACAACAGATCCCCTTGTTTTAAAAACTCCTGTCCGATAAATTTATCAGTACTAGGCGCCATGTATTGCTTTTCTGCAGTTCTTTCTATAAGATTACCATATACATCATGATATAAAAACTGTGTAAAAAAAGAACAATCTATACCTCTTTTATTTTCTCCTCCCATTTTATAAGGAGTCCCCATCCAACTATCAACAAATTTATACAAAGGTATATTTTTGATCTTCTCGGGTTCGACATCAATAATTCTACCATATTTTTTCTGAATAGGTAATACCTCCTGCTCTTGCTGATCCTTACTTTTTAAATAAGCAATAGCGTCTTTTCCTTTACAACTAACCAACATAGAAACTATCAAAATCACTGACAACCTAAAAAACACTCTCATATCTATATAATCATTTCTACAAATATAAAAACTTCTTTCCTTTCTTTATATATATTTTACCTATCTCATAAAAATAACATATCTATTTAAAAAATCATTGGGGTTTCTCTTATAATTCGTTTGTAGTATACAAAACTTTATTAAATTGCATTATATTTCATTCAAATCTCTTAGCTCATATTTATTTTATATGATAAAATCATATTACAGCTTACCTTTGCAAGCCAAAAAAATTATTGCCAATGAAGAGGCTGAACAATGTGATATAGGAAAGTCCATTGCCAATTTCATTCATCTTATCACAACTACTCATTTTGGAGAGTGTACTTTTGATGAAACTTTTGGGTGCTCTATTTGGAATGTTGATTTTGACAACCTCACAACAACCAATAGGCTTAGAGATATTATCTCAGACTCTCTTCTTGAAAGTATTACAACCAAAGAAAAAAGATTAAAAAACGCTACTTTGAAAGTAGTAATAAAACAAGATGAATTTATAAGTAATGCTAACCTAAACAGAGTAAAAAAACGTGTAGACATCAAAATAAATGCTACTATACGTCTAACCAACGAACCTTTTTATTGTATAGAAAGGTTTTATATTGCACCGCTTTCATTTTAAATATTTATGAGTCAAGAAAACAAAACTCAAATAAAAAACAGAATGATCAAAAAGGCTGCTTCTCTCTGGGGAGTACAGCCAAATGAGATAGAAACCTCTTTTGATCCCGTAATCACCCTTCTTATTAGCGCATGCGCTTCTGAAATTGCAAAAATCTCTGGAGAGATCAACAACTCTCAATCAAGAGTAACAGAGCAGCTCATACAACTTATGACACCAGAAACATTATATGGTGCACGACCCGCTCATGCAATTGCCTATGTAGAACCTATTTCTCCTGAAAGCACAATTTCTCCTGAAAACCTATTTTACTTCAACAAAAAGATAAAAGGCTCTAAGGCAGAACAAAAAACAAAAAACATATTTTTCTCTCCAGCCCAAGAAAGCAAACTAATAGATGCCCAAATTACTCATATGTTATGTGGTGATGAAGGGTATGAAATTGAAGGAAAACTACGAACCAACATAACGCTTTCTAAAAAAGACAAAAGAGCTCTGCCGTCTTCTACCATATATTTAGGTATCAAATCCGAAAATGATACCATCAACCTAAAAAATGTTTCTTTATTTTTTGAAATATTAGACATTCAGGATAGAGAATTATTTTACCATCATTTACGACAAGCAAAATTTTACTATAACGATTCCCTTATCAATGTTTCTACAGGGTATATGAATAGTGATAACTCTAAGCGTTTAGATTTAGAATCTATATTTGCACACACCCCAAATAAGACTAGAAACATTGAAAATGATGTAAAAAAAATATACGAAAAGCATTATATAACTTTAAAATCGAACATTTCATTACAAAGAGATGGTAAAATTCCTAAGGAAATTATTAAATTTATAGATTATGAAGATACCGAGGATTTTCAGGATATAAATTGGATCAAAATAGTTTTCCCTAAAGTTATCAGTAATACTGTTTTACAAAGCTTGTTTTGCTCTTTTAATGCCTTTCCTGTATTAAACAGAAAGTTAGAAAGTGTTTCTTTTCAATTAAAAGATTATATCAACATAGCACCTTTAAGTACTATGGATTTATTTCTGGATATCAAATCAGTAAGTAACACCTCTGGAGAAACGTATAATCTTAGAGCTGATGATGCAGAAAAAGATCAGAAAGGAACCTTTGTAATACGAAGAGATAATGTAGGTAAACTCGATTCTAGAAAAGCTAAAGAGTATTTATTACATCTTATAGAGCTATTAAAAGATGAGAGTGCTGCTTTTTCTGTTTATGGAAGTGATTTTTTACAATCCAATGTCAATAAACTAAATCAAAATATTGCTACCTTAGAAAAAAAGGTGTTGGATATGACCAAAACAATTGCAGAAACAAATTATGTTTCTGTAAAACCATATAGAAAAAAAGATACTCTTCTTATAGAATATTGGACAACAAATGGACAAGAAGCTAATCAAATAAAATCAGGAAAGACACTGGACATATATAAAGGAAGTGAATTAAAACAGAAAAGTGGAGTTTTTTTAACTCCTACTTTTCAAGGGAAAGATAATTTAACTATGGAGGAACGACTCTACGCATACCGTAGAGCTTTACTTTCTAGAAATAGAATTATCACTAAAGAAGATGTAAAAGCATTATGCTATGAGATATGTAGTAACAAGATTAATGAAGTAACCATAAAAAAAGGATTTAAAACAAATACAGGGTTAAACAAAGGACTGGTTCCATCTATAGAGATAACATTACACCCAAATTCTTCTGTAAAAACATCTGATTTAGAATGGGATTCTATAAAAATTAATATTTTGTCTATATTAGAGAAGCAATCATTAAATCTTTTTCCTTACTATATCACTGTATTGAATTAATTAAAATTTCACACTAATGAAAACATCAGATACATCACAAAATACTTTTATAGATAAAAGTATCATTATGTTTTTTATCGTAACAATTTTTATTACTGCTACCGTTTTTGCTTTTAAATACGCAAACTATACTCCTTGTGAGATCATAGATTTTGATATAAATGCAAAAAACTATAGAGTTGGAGAAATTATACGATTCAAAGATAATACTGACGGAGCTTTTAAACGAGAATGGAATTTTGGAGACAGCTCCAAAGTACGTTCTGGGTTATCCCCTTTTCATACTTATGAAAAAGCAGGAAAATATAACATCGCTTTAAAAGTAAATGGTAATTGTGAAAGAATAAAAACTATTGTCATCAAAGAAAAGGTTTTTATTCTAGACTCCACCAAACTAGCAAAATTCAAAATCCCTTCTTCTATAAAAGTAGGTGAACCTTTAAGGATTAAAGATCAAACCAAAGATGCCTACAGATGGGAATGGAGGTTTGGAGAAACTGCTGAAGTAAACTCTACCAAAAAAAATCCTAGATATACTTATGAATCACCAGGATTGAAGACTATTACCTTGGTAGTAAATGATGACACTAGGTATGCAACTAGAAAAAAAATTAATGTACTACCCAATAAGAAAAAGACTACTAGCCCTATAAGAAGAAGGCGTATACCAAGACCAACAATAACAACTCGCCCGCCAATTAAGGTTGCTCCAGATGAAGAAGATCCAAAAGAATTTAGAGCACCAAATATCAAAGACAGTGATTTTGCTATAAAAATAATGGCTGTAGCAGATAAAAAAGCAAGTGCTAAGGATTTTGGCCCTTACTTATGTAATAATCTGCAATTACCCATAAATGCTAGAGGGAAACGAACTACGTTTATAGATTTTTGCAACAAAATAAAAGGTAAAAACATAAAAATCAAAGAACTGGAAATATTTAGAAATAAAAACAACAATTGTATTGAATATATTACAATACAATATTCTAGAACTGGTTTATTTTAAGAAAAAATGAAATTAGAAGATAAAAAATATTATCACGTTAACTGGATTGACGGAATGAAAATCAATAAAAATCGCTTTATTGATATGGAGAATGCATTGACTCAATTCTCTCAACTAGTTAGCTCTAGAGGATTAAATAGTAACAATTATGGTTTATTACCTGGTTTTGGATCTGATGAGGCTGTAAAAATGACTTTCTCAGTAGATGGTCAGGAAACGATAAAAGTACAACTAAACAGATGTAGAGCTATTACAGCTGGAGGACATTTGATACATATCACGTCAGAAATAACCTCTTTTCTTGAAAGCGAAGGTAATCTTATCACTACTAACTACGCAATCAATGGTACTGAAGAAGAATGCTATATTGTTTTAAGTATTAATCCCTATGTAAGGACTCCTATAGGAGATGCTGATCCTGAAGAAGAGCCACCTCGTCATCCTTTTGTGCTACCTGAATACAAGCTTAATATCGTTGGTAAAAATGAGGTCAATGCAGAAGAATTTGGAAAGTATCATATTACCATAGGAAAAATTATTTTTGAGGAAGGGTCTGCGCCATATCTGGCAGAAGATTTTATACCTCCTTGCACATCTATTCTAAGCCATCAAGATCTTTTATACACCTATTCTGAAATCGGTACTTTTTTTAATGCACTAGAAAAGTATTCTATGAATATCGTGCAAAAGATATATCAGAAAAAACAATCCAATGATCTTGCAAAAATGGTATTGACAATATGCCAAAACACTTTGCAGTACCTAGGAGGAATGGTACCAGAATATCGTATGAATGATAAGCAGGCTCCTCCTATTTTTATGATCTGCAAATTAATGTCTCTTGCCAGAGTCATAAAAACTAATATGGATATCTATGCTGGTACTGGTAAAGAAGAATTACTAAACTATCTTTCTGATTGGTGCGACCTGAATCAAGGGGCATTTGAAAATACGTTGGTAGAAATGATAGAATTACAATATATTCACACAGATATTAATTCTGCTTTGAATTATGTTTCTAACTTTACCAAACTTATGTTATCCTTATTCAAAAAATTAAACGAATTAGATTATATAGGTAAGAAAACAGATTCTAATATCTTTGTTAAAGAAGAAGTGATCGCTAAACAAGATGTTAAAAACAGAAGAAGCTTTCTCCTAGATTAAAAATATCAACCCAAATAAAAATATAAAATGAAACCAAAGAATAGTAAAGAAAGAAGAAATAGTATATTAAAATTCGCATTGTTATTTCTTTTTACAGCAACCTTAATTGTAATTACTTTCTTTTTTGATTTTGACAGGGTTCCATTAAAAGAAAACTCTGTACTAAGAGAAAGATCTAAAGCGATAGAAACAGAAGTTCAATTTCAAGAGAAATTTTCTGGAGAAATGGTAAAAATAAGATCGCTATTAGACTCTTTAGATACTCCTGGTCAAAATACACAATATATCAATGCTCTTTTAAATTCTAAAATTGTAGATCTACAAAAATCTATTCCAGAAGAAGATTCTACATATAGATACGATATGTATAATAGTATCGTAAAATCTTTTGTAGACTTACAAGGGTTCAAAAACAAATTAAAAGACTTTGAAGATGTTGATACAAAACTAGAAGAATACGAAATAGAATTAGAAAGAGTAAATCTAGAGCTAGAAAAAGCCAAACGTTATGTTGATGCTTTAAGGCGTTAATACTCTCCCATATAGTACAAAAAAAGAGGCTTTTTTAAAGCCTCTTTTTTTGTACTATATGGGTTATAAAATTCTTCCTTTATTTTTGATTCAGCCAATTTTTACGTCGTTGTAGCGCTTTTTCATTAGGCTTAGTATGCTCTGTAAGAGTTATTTTTGGATTCTTTTCAATTTTTACATAAGTCGTTCTATCCGTTCCGTTTCTTTTGTATTGTAATACTACTTTTTTTCCAATTTTATTCTTATTCACTACTTCATGATACTGATCTATATCAGAAAACGATTTGTTACCAATAGATATAATAACATCTTCTTTCTCAAGACCAGCCTCATAGGCAGGAGTTCCTTGTCTAGTATATTCTGATATTCTTGCCAAACCATTCTTTGTAAATTCTATTTCTGCACCTATATAAGGATCTTCTTCTGTTTTAAGAGAGATAGCAACTGCCCCAAATAGTTTTTTGAAATCAGGTACTTCACTACCATTTATATATTTAGAAAAAAAGCTATCTGCAAATGATGAACCAGCATATTCTCTCAAAGTAATATATAGATTATCCAAAGTATATGCTATTTCGGTCTTACCATATTTTGTCCAGAATAATTTCATAAAATCATCTAAGTTAAGATCATCCTTTGCATCTCTAAGTGATAAGTCTAGTGCCAACCCCAACATATTACCATACGAATAATAAGAAACGTATGTATTTTCTGTATTAATTGGGTCTATAGAAACCGCAGCATCCATAAAAGGAGCTTTACGACTTATTTCTCTTGGTGTAAAAAATTGTAACGCAGGAGAATTCCACACCTTATTATATGTTGTTGCCAACTTAACAAGATACTCTTCTTGACTGATGATACCTGTTCTACATAAGATTAAATTAGTATAGTAACTGGTTACCCCTTCTGCAAACCATAGTTCTTCAGAAATGTTAGCCTTATCAAAATCAAAAGGTTCTAAAGACAACGGGCGGATTCTTTCTACATTCCATGCATGAAAAAACTCATGAGCAAAAGTCCCTATATTATCTTTCATCCCTCCATCAGAAAGACTCTTTGGATTTGTAATAACTGTAGAATTACGGTGTTCCATTCCATCTCTAGATACCTGAGGCATAAAAGAAACTAGAAATATATATTCATTATTCTCAAAACTTGGATAATCACCAAAAACTTGTTTCTCTTCTTCAGCTATCTTTTTAATAGATTCAAAAAACTCATCTGCTTCTTGATCTGTACCATTATGATGTAATGCCATCTTAATAGTATGCGCTGTATTTCCTTCTCCAATCTTATGCTGTTTTACAACATGATTACTCAACAATGCAGGACTATCCATAAAAAGTTGAAGATTTGGAGCTCTAAAGTTATTTCCTTGCAAGCGTTCCATTTGAGTAGCTATCTTCCATCCAAGATCATTACGAGTTACATATAATATCTCTACAGGACGATCCTTAAGTTTTGGAACATACATAAATGTAGCAGGGTTATTGATTATCGCATGTGTCTCATCTATTTGAGAGTAAGTACCATCTCCTCGATCGCCAAATAATGTATAATACACATGAATAGTACCATCATGTCCTGTAACATCCCACTGATGTAAATTTGGTCTGGTAACGTTTACTTTTTTTCCTCTACTATCTGTAATTTTCACATTATAGATATTCTTTGCAAATTCATGCAATGCATATCGCCCAGGTGACGTTCTACTCATTCTTAGAGAAACAGTACCTGATTGAAGATTTGTAAAAGTTGCTGTTACATTAGCCTCATGATGCTCTGCATTATCAAACGAAATTGAATATTTATTTCTTATTTGCGCAAAGTTTGATTGTAATGTAAAAAATAAAAAGATGATTAGTGAAAAATATCTCATTAGTAATATATTTTAAATTTTAGTAAAACAAAAACAATTAGAATCGATTGTAATTCTTATAATGCTACTGTCAGTTTCTTTTCTAAAGCCCGTAAAAAGGAGTTCAAAAATACGATTATCTGATAACTATGCAAACATAGATTTTGTAATTGAGGACATATCCAACAATTACATTCAAAATCATTGGTTGGAACATCTATTTTTTGCAAAAAAACAAACATAACTCTCCATAAACCAATAATCATTCCTATTAAACTCTCTCTTTTTATTAGTATAATAAATAAAAAATATTATACTTTTTTGTTAAACTCTCTTTAAAAAATTAATAAATCATGAGGCAAAACCATGTTATTTGTTTAGGAATCGTTAAATTTTACTTTTAAACCATTTTAAACACCTACAAATCAATTTGTTAAAAATCACTTTTAAGGCAATGTATATTAAGCTTTTACAAAGTTTTTATTTTAACAAAACATATATAAATATGGTTTTAACCTCAAGATTTTGAGGTAATTCCATGATAGCGATCAGATCTAATTATTTAATTTTGAGATAGATGTAATTTCCCCCTTTTTAATCTGAGAAATTTACACCAAAATCAGTTTACCCCTAGAATCTTATTTTTTTGCTATCAAAGATTTAATATTTCACTTTATGATATAATAACTATCGTTTAAAAAAGACTGTGTTCTTATATTTTTTTGGCCAATTTATTCAGTTTTCAATATCAAGAAATAAAAATTGGTGAATACCCAAGCCCCTATTCTTATCGTAAAAATTTTATTATAAATAATTAATAAAAATAATATGTTATTAAAAACAACAGATCAAAAGTCTGATAAGGTATATGATAATTGTTTTATTAATATCGATGATTCTGATTTTGATCATATAAAAAAAGCACTTCAAAAAGATCGTATATCAGGAAAATCAGAAGTTGTTAAACAATATGAAGCATCATTAGCAAATTTCTTTGATTCTCCTTTTGCACTGGCATGTAGCAACGGAACATTAGGAATACAAATGGTATTAATGGCTAATAATGTAGCGAGTGGTGATGAAGTAATTCTACCTTCAACTGCTCCTGTAATGTGTGTGTTTCCGATAATGAGCCTGGGAGCCATCCCTATTTTTGTTGATACACATACAACAAATTTTAATCTTGATATCGAAGATTTAAAAAAGAAAATATCTTCAAAAACTAAAATTGTAATGAATGTTCCTATGTGGGGATATGCAAATAATATTGAAGAAATTGTAGCCTGTTGTCATAGCAAAAATATAAAAGTAGTAGAAGACAACTCTCACTGCCATGCCACTCAACTCAACAAAAAATACTTAGGTGTCTTTGGTGATTATGCTGTTTTTAGTACCCATGAAAGAAAAATGATCACCACCGCAGAAGGAGGATTTTTATTAGTCAAAAACAGTAATGATTATCAAAAATTACATGAACTAAGGTCGTTTGGAGAAAGTGCTATCCCTAATGATAACACTCCTTACGGAAACTCCTTTGGGCTTAATTTTAGAATTAGCGGAATCAATGCTGCTTTAGGAATAAGCCAATTAGCCAAAATTGAAGATAAAATACAGCAAAGACACACTATTGCTCAAACCATAGTACAAGAATTATCTTTGATAACTCCTGAGCTAAAAGAACTAGTAAAAGCAAAATCCTCTAGAAGTAACTACTATGCTATGGTACTATTAGCAGATTCTAAGCTCAAAGACAATTTAGAGCAATTTTTATTTAAAAAAAATATCATATCAGACCCTTTTAGATATGGGTATGCCCCACTTTATGATATGAATATTTTTAAAAAATATAAAAAAGGAAATTGCCATAACTCAGAATTTTTAATCAAGTCTGTCTTGACACTCCCTACTCATGAGGGGCTTTCTGATTACGACATAGAATATATAATTAAAACGATAAGAACTTACTTTGATGGTTAAACAGTTTACATCTAGTGTTATTGTATTTGATAACCTAGAACACGATCCCAAGGTCCTTTTGATACACCACAACAAATTCAATAAATGGATGATCCCAGGGGGGCATGTAGAACAACCTTTTGAATCACCTAGCGAAGCAGGGATACGAGAGGTGCTAGAAGAAACAGGAATAGAAATATCTTTATTCTCCTTTATACATGAACCTCTTGAAGCAGAAGATGCCAAATGTGTAATTCCACCAGAATACCTACATGAACAAATAATACCTCAGAGAAAATTTCAACCCACACACATACATATGGACTCTCTTTATTTGGGTTTAAAAGAAGGTGGGGAACTTAAAGTGAATACATCAGAGGCCAAAGAAGCAAAATGGGTTACCCTAGAAAACATAGAGTCTCTGAACTTATTTGACGGAACTTATAAACTAATCAAAAAAGCATACACCAACTTAACACACAAAAAAACAATTTATAACAACTTTTAAAACCACATTCATTATGAAAAAGCTAAAAGTAGGCATTGTTGGACTTGGGGAGCAAATGGGGGACAATATACTTCCCTCTGTATTATTATCATCCTATGCTCGAATCACTGCTATTTGTGATATTGATACTGATAGATTAAAATCTTTTCAAGAAAAATATTCAATACGCTATACCTATCACTCTTATAAACAGATGATAGACAATATAGACCTTGATGTAATAATTATATGTTCATATCCAGATGTTCATTTTGAAGTTGCTCGCTATGCTATTCTAAAGAATATTGCGGTTTTTGTAGAAAAACCCCCTACTAGAACTACAAAACAACTAAAAGAGTTAATCTATCTCGCTGAAAAAATGGAGATTAAAACTGGAGTAGGTATGAATTTTAGTTACACCTATTCAAATGAGGTTAGCCATAAAATAATGCAAGAAGGAAATTTTGGCGAATTATCCTATATAAGTATCGAACATATCAGTAGTAAACCCAGAGAACCTTTCTGGAACTATGATTCTGTTATAGAATCTTTTTTACTAGCACAATTAATACACCCTTTGGATTATCTATTACGTTTTTTCAATAAGAAATATAGTAAACTAGAAGTATTCTGTTCTTCATCTACCAAACCATTTTTTATTCAATTAATGTTTACTTCTCATAAAGGAATTATTGGTAGCCTTTTGAGTGGTACATACGCACAAAGATTTCAACATAAAATAGAAATTATAAGCAACAAAGGGAATTCTATCAAGATAACCGATCTAAACAAAGTAGAAATTTCTAGCCCAGAAATCTCCTCCCCTTTTGAGATGAACACAAAAAAATGCTCCTTAAATCTATACAAAAGCCCTCTTAAATCAGGCTTCAATGACTCTGGATATCAGAACGAACTAGATTTATTTTTCAAACATATTTTGTTTAACGAAAAATTCTCGCACTCATTCGATGATATGTTACCAGTATATACCACTATGGATACCATATCTCAACAAATTGATAATCAATTAATTAATTTAAAATCAAAAGCAGCATTGGTATGATGACTAGAATGGTATCCTCGTATAATACTTCAATTTTTGACAAAGTCAAAAATCAAAGTACATCTACACCACCAGACATTGCTGATGATGTAATTCTTTATGAGAATAATTTAAAAGAATATTATGGTTGCAAATATGCATTAGCATTGACATCTGGAACAGCCTCTATTATAGTTGCACTACATGCTTTAGGAATTGATTATGGTGATCAAGTAATTACATCTCCTGCTGCTCCTATGTGTACTGCTTTCCCTATAATGTATGCTACAAAAACAGTCCTTTTTAGTGATATCTGCAATGATAATTTTGGACTTGATATAGACAAACTCAAAAATCTTGATTTAAAAAATATTAAAGCAATTGTAGAAGTCCCTATGTGGGGATATCCCACAGATATGATAAAACTTAGAGATTTTGCAAAAAACAATAACATTGCTCTCATTGCAGATTTAGCATTAAGCCCCGTTACCAAAATCCATGCAAAATACTTATTCAATTATGCAGATATAGCATGTTATAGCACACAACAAAGTAAACTTTTTTCTACAGGAGGAGAAGGTGGATATATTATTACTAATAATGAAGAGCTATATGAAAAAGCATTTAGCTTTTCTAGAATGGGAAATCTTGACGGAGTGAATTTTGGAGTAAATTTCAAAATCAGTGACTTACAAGCAAAAGAAGGAACCAAACAGCTCAGTAAATTACATGAAACCATTGAGCTACGAAAGTACAATGCTAATTATATAAGGAGTAGAATAAAAAGTAATACTATCTCAGAAATAAAAATCCTAAACTCAGGAGAACCAAGCTATCAAAGAATGGTGCTTCTTTGTCAAACTGGAAATACTGAGCTAATAAACGACCTAACCCATAAAAATCATATTCAATCTGATGTTGTTTCATATAATATCAAACCTTTATATGACTACCCTATTCTAGCAAAGTATAAAACAAAATGCCCAAATACAGAACGTATTTTAAGTACCATGACTACTATTCCTTTACACTTACAATACAATAATCAACTTGATAAGATAATAACCATTATTAATAATCATTGAAAAATAAATGACCTTGATAAATACAAGCCATCGTATTAAACTGATATCAATAGACCTTGATGGAACTTTATTAAATGATGCTAAGAGTGTTTCTAGAACAGATATACAAACCTTGCTCACCTGTAAAAAAGAAGGGTATCAATTGGTTTTTAATACCGCACGACCATTAAGAATGATTCCCACTGATTTACTAAACATCTTTTCTGATGAATACTGGATATTATCTAATGGAACAACCATGATCAAAGACACTCAAATAGTATTTGATATTACCTATAAAATATCAGAGATTACCTCTTTGATTCATTGGTTGAATGAGTTAAATAAAGATTATTTCTCTTTTGAATCAAAAGGAAATATATTCTCTTTCTCAAAACTGCCAGATCAATATATCTCAGAGGTTATCAGTATAAAAGAAGTCTCTGATTACCATATAAACAAATTATTGATAATATCTGAGGGCTGTGATTTTCCACACAAACATATCGATACTTTTATAAGTAGTGACTTAAAAAAATTGATTACAGAAAATGGTAAATACATACAAATAATGCCCAAAGAAGTTTCAAAACTTTTTGCTGTAGAAAAATTATGCCATCACTTACAAATCGATCTAGAAAGTGTGCTATCATTTGGAGATGATTTAAACGATTTTGAAATTTTACAAGCAACAGGAATAGGAGTTGCAATGGCAAATGCACATCATAACATTACTAGTAAAGCTGATTTTGTTACCAAGTCCAATAATGAAAGTGGGGTAAGTCATTTTATAAACACTCAAATACTGAAACAATTAAATAAGTAGGTAGTGAGCCTATAACCAATTAAAGAATGATATCTCAAGTAATTTTAAAAAACACTATAACTGCACATGTTTAAAAACTTTTTTTCACCAAAACATACATATAACATTCTGGTTTTAGCATTTCCTATTATGTTAAGTCATGTAGGAAATATGCTGGTAGGTGTAGTAGACACTATTATGGTTGGGGACTTAGGAGTAAATGAACTCGCGGCAATATCTCTTGCCAATGCAGTTTTTCATTTAGCCACTATTCTTGGAGTTGGAGTCTCTATGGGGCTAACTCCTTTGATTATTAAATATAGTACCGATAAAAATGAGATGAAAAAAGAAGATCAAGAGAGTTACTATTTTAATAGTTTATTCATCAATATACTTACAGGAATCGTACTATTTATAGTACTAGTAATCTTTGGTAAATTTAGCTATCTATTTAATCAGCCAGAAGAAATTCTCGATCTTACAGAAAATTATCTTCAGATAGCGGGCTTATCGTTGGTACCGCTTTTATTTTTTCAAACTGCCAGACAGCATCTAGAAGCTCTCGAATATACCAAAGTAGCATTATACTATGGTATTATCTCTAATCTTATCAATGTACTATTGAATTACATTCTTATCTACGGAAAATTTGGATTCCCACAATATGGATTAGAAGGAGCGGCCACTGCCACCCTAATAGCAAGATGTGTCCTAGCCATACTGATCACATTTTATTTTGTAAAAATAGTACCTGTCTCATTTTTTGACCTAAGTTTTAAAAAGCATTTCAGTTCAAAAAAAATCAAAGAATTATTAAATATGGGACTTCCTATAGGTACTCACTTTGCATTAGAATATGGAGCTTTTAGTTTTGCATGGCTTATGACGGGATGGATTAGCTCTGTTGCATTATCCTCCTTTCAGATTGCTATCAATCTATCGGGGATAACTTATACGGTCGCAATAGGACTTGCTGCAGCAGTAACGGTAAAGTATGGCAAACAGTATTCTCTTAGAAACCGTCTAGAGATGAAAAAAGTAGGTATTTCCTCATTCGTAATCAATATTGCAATAATGTCATTATTTGCACTTGTATTCATAGTTTTCAGAGACATACTCCCCAAGCTATATATCAAAGATATAGAAGTGGTTGAACTCACCTCTTCTCTATTATTGATCGCCGCAGTATTTCAAATATCAGATGGATTACAGGTCAACACCTTAGGATTACTAAGAGGTATAGAAGATGTCAAAATACCAACAATGATCACTTTGATATCCTATTGGGTGATTGCCATGCCAGTGTCATACATTCTGGCTTTTCACAAAAACATGGGGGCTCAAGGAGTATGGATAGGCTTATTAACAGGGCTTACCTTCTCTGCCATTGCACTGATATATAGGCTTATTTATGCAACCAATGCTAAACTCTCTTTAGAACCCAGTAGATAAAAAATATACTTATAAAACCAATTTACAGATTTTGTCATGAGAATAGAAAACGATATAAAACTTAGCTTTAAAGATGTAATGATCAGACCAAAAAGATCTATCATAAAAAGTCGATCTGAAGTCGATCTAAACAGAACTTTTAAATTTTTACACTGCCAAAAGATATGGAAAGGAGTTCCTATCATAGCTTCAAATATGGATACAGTAGGGACCTTTGAGATGGCCAGTGCTTTATCAAAATTCAATATTATAACAGTCATTCACAAACACTATTCTATACAAAACTGGAAAACGTTTCTTGCGCTCAATTCAAGCGAATCACTGCCTCATATAGCAGTCAGTACAGGAATCAAAGATGATGATTTCAAGAAACTAGATGAGATTATAAACTTAGATAGTCGTATAGAAATGATTTGTGTAGATGTAGCCAATGGCTATTCAGAAACATTTGTTGATTTTGTAAAAAAATTAAGACGTACCTATATAGATAAAATCATTGTTGCAGGAAATGTAGTTACTGGTGAAATGGTAGAAGAACTGTTATTATCTGGAGCTGATATTGTAAAAGTAGGTATTGGACCTGGATCAGTATGTACTACCAGAGTAAAAACTGGTATTGGATATCCACAATTATCTGCCGTCATAGAATGTGCAGATGCTGCTCATGGATTAGGAGGTCAGATAATTAGTGATGGAGGGTGCACTACTCCAGGAGATGTTGCCAAAGCCTTTGGAGGTGGTGCCGATTTTGTAATGCTGGGAGGAATGCTTGCTGGGCATACAGAAAGTGGTGGCGAAATGGTAGAAGAACAAGGAGAAACCTATAAACTGTTTTATGGTATGAGCTCTTCTACAGCAATGAACAAATATGAAGGAGCTGTAGCTAACTATCGTGCTAGTGAAGGTAAAACGATAAAAATTCCATTCAAAGGTCAAGTTTTTGAAACTGTAAAAGATATTTTAGGAGGATTGCGTAGTACCTGTTCTTATGTAGGTGCAAAAAGACTAAAGGAACTTACCAAAAGAACTACATTTATCAGAGTAACAGAACAAGAAAATCAAATTTATAGCTAAACAAGATTATTATAACACCAATTCTCAATTAAACAAGCCAGTTTTTATATTTTGATAAAAACCTCTAATCATATATAATAGACAAGAAATGTACAATTTCTCTAATTCCTATTTTTATTCAGACTTAGACGGCACATTATTGGATAACAATGCATTATTATCCACAGAAACGTATACAGGTTTAAAACACTTGATCAAACAAGGAATGTTATTTGGTGTAGCAAGTGCTAGAAATTTAATAACTATTTCAGAAATATTTAAAGACATACAACTTAGCTTGCCTGTAATTTGTTTAAATGGCGCCTATATTTCTGATCTAGCTACCATGAAACATCATCAGATTAATGACATTGATTCTTCATCAAAACATGAGATACTAGAATTATTACAAAAAATGAATCTAGGGGTTTTTATTTCTAATCACTATAATGCGATAGATAGTATAGACTACATTGGTCTAAAAAATGAAGGCGAATTCTGGTACCTGAGAGATCGAGAATGCAGTAAAAATCAAATTATAACTCCTGTAAAAAACATAACAGATATTTCAAAAAGACAGATCACCTGTTTTACAATCATTAACAAAGTAGCGATACTAGAAGATCTAAAAAAAATAATAGAAGAAAAATTTTACGCTACCACAGAAATCCATTTATTCGAGAATCAATATAGTCCTGGATGGGCTTGGCTTACTATTCATAGTCACATGGCAACCAAAGCAAACGCTATTTCATTTATAAAGAGCAACTATAATTTATCGAATAAGTCTCTTATGGTTTTTGGGGATGGGTTGAATGATCTCAAAATGTTTGATATTGCAGATGTAAGCATCGCTGTAAAAAATGCACATCCTATTCTCAAAAAAAAAGCAGACCAGTTGATTTCTGAAAATTCTGATCATGCGGTTATAAAACACCTAACCAGAGTATCCAAAAGCACCACCCCTATTCAATAGCTATTGTAGTTTACGTATTACTTACCCTATAGAGCTGTAGCACCTGTCTCGGCAACTGCATGATCATTTTCTACAGTACTACCACTTACCCCAATAGCTCCAATGATTTCTCCATCTTCATTTTTTATCGGTACTCCTCCAGGAAAAGTAATCAAGCCCCCATTAGAATGTTCTATATTATATAATGGTCCTCCTGGTTGTGATAATCCACCAATCATTCCCGTATTCATATCAAAATAACGAGCCGTTTTAGCTTTCTTAATAGAGATGTCCAAAGAACCCAACCATGCACCATCCATACGTGCAAACGCCACCAAGTTTGCTCCAGCATCTACTATCGAATATTCATTTTTGTATTTAAATCAGTGGGTTTTTCTTTTGCTACCGCAATAATTTGCTCAGCCTGTGTAAGTGTAATATTCATCTTTTTATTTTTTTAAAGGATATTTTAATTGCAAAACATGACTGAATAACGTCATATAAGCATTTTACATTGTCTTTTTTTAAAATAACTTTGACAAATAATGAGAACTAAAATCCCTATACTTTAAAAAAGAAAGATCGTCAAGATTATTCAATATAAACATGTCCAAAAAACATATGAATTCTAAAAAAGTAAACACTGCTCTTTTTGAGAGTAAAACCAGAATAATTAATTAATTTTGGAAGCCAACTCATTGAGTAAATAAGAATGGAAAAATTACACCCTATTATGTTTGTGGGTACAGGTTCTGATGTTGGCAAAAGTATTCTTGTTACAGGTATCTGTAGACTACTGCAACAAAAAGGATATTCTCCTGCCCCCTTCAAGGCACAAAACATGTCGCTTAATAGTTTTGTTACCCCTGATGGATTAGAAATAGGAAGAGCACAAGCTGTACAAGCCGAGGCTTGTAAAATTGATTGTACCACCGATATGAACCCTATCTTATTAAAACCCTCTGGTGCAAACAAATCACAAGTAGTCTTACACGGCAAACCTATTGGTGATCAAACAATCAAAGAGTATTTTTTGGGTGATAATAAGAAACAACTTTTTGCAGAGGCCAAAACCGCTTTTCATAGACTTCAGAAAAAATACAATCCTATTGTACTCGAAGGAGCAGGAAGTATAAGTGAACTCAACCTAAAACATCGAGATATTGTAAACATGCGAATGGCAGAAGCTGCCAATGCAGATGTATATCTTATTGCGGATATAGACAAAGGAGGAGTATTTGCCAGTGTATATGGCTCTATTGCACTACTAGAACCTTGGGAAAAAAAAATGATAAAGGGAGTTATCATCAATAAATTTAGAGGAGATGTTTCTTTATTTGAGGAAGGTAAAAAAATGTTAGAAGAACTTACTCAAATTCCAATCATGGGAATTGTTCCATATGATAAGGATATCTATATCGAAGAGGAAGATTCTGTAGGTCTACACAAAAAGAATAAAACTATAACCAGTAAACAAATAAATATAGCTGTTGTTCTATTGCCCTATATTTCTAATTATACCGATTTTAACGTATTAGAAAAAGATGCTAGAACTCATGTATTTTATTCAAATGACCCTGAACATATTGCTCAGGCAGACATCATTATCCTACCTGGAAGTAAAAACACAATACAAGACCTTATCTTCCTTAGAGAAAAAGGAATCGCTAAAGTTATACTCAAAGCGTATGAGGAACAAAAAACAGTCATCGGTATTTGCGGAGGATATCAAATGCTAGGCAAAACCATAGAAGATCCTTGGGGAGTAGAAAGCGATATTAAAACCATCCCAGGTTTAGGCATCTTCCCTATCTCTACTATATTAGCAAAAGAAAAAACAACCACACAGTCTAACTTTACATTCAAAAACTCTTCTGAAATTATTACAGGATATGAAATACATATGGGGCAGACAACTATAAAAAAGAAAAGTCCTCTTACCTATATAAAAGATCAACCAGAAGGGTATCTACAAGGAAACTGCTGGGGAACCTATATTCACGGCATCCTAGATCATTCAATAGTAATCGAAGATCTTTTAAAGAATTTTTCTACTACAAAAACATCCTTTGATTATAAAGCATATAAAGAGGATAATTATGATAAATTAGCTACCTTATTAGAAGAAAATATAGATATCAATAGTATAATTTCTAAAATGCACTCTTAATTATGATGTATGGTCATGGCGACGATGGGTATCGATATCCTATAGATTTCAAAGCAAATTTTAGTTCTAATATTTGGTATCAGGGAGTTTCAGAGCAACTAGTATCCCATCTCAAAGAGAAACTACATCTTATTACAAATTATCCAACTCCAAATGCAGATCAACTTACAAAAGAAGTAGCCAATCACCATCAGCTAAACATATCACAAGTCATTATGACCAATGGGGCAACAGAAGCTTTTTATAATATCACACCTCTTTTTGGGGATAAGAAAGTAGCGATAGGTATCCCTACATTTTCTGAGTATGAAGACGCCTGTTTACAAAGTAACATGAAGGTTCAATATTATGATCGTGCTACATTAACCACCACTATTTTTGATGAAGACCTTGTATTTCTTTGTAATCCTAATAATCCAACTGGGTATTGTAATACGGTATCTGAAATACAAAAATTGATCACTTCTTTTCCTCAAACAACATTTGTTGTTGATGAAGCATATATAGATTTCACACATAAAATTACATCTTGTGTTCAGCTCCTTACAAAACATACGAATCTCATTATTGTAAAATCATTAACCAAACTATTTGCCATACCAGGGTTACGATTGGGGTATATATTATGCAATCCAGGAATAGGAAAAAAAATACAGCAAACAAAAATGCCTTGGAGCGTAAACACCTTGGCTATTGAAGCTGGAAAATACATATTCAAAAACTATACAGAATTATCTCCTGATATGGCAACACTACTTACCTATAGTATACAATTGCAACATCAAATTAATACTATCGATGGTTTTACAGTGATACCATCAGAAACCAATTATTTTTTAATAAAATTAGATACCCCCAATGCCACCGCTCTCAAAGATTATTTAGCATATACACATCAATTACTGATTAGAGATGCATCCAATTTTAGAGGATTAGACAATCATTATATTCGTATTGCCAGTCAATGCCCAGAGAAAAATCAATTACTAGTTAATGCATTACAACAATGGAGTATAGTACAGTAATCCTACCCTTGCTCATTGGGTACTTTCTTGATTTGATTCTAGGAGATCCCCGATGGCTCCCCCACCCTATACGATTATTTGGAAATGCTATATCGTATGGAGAAGGACAATTAAACACCTTTCCCTTTACATATCAAAAAGGCAGGTTCCTCACTATTATCTTATTAATAAGTACCTTATTATTTTTTTATATACTGCATATAATTACTTTCCCCTATCCAATAGTATATTATACCTGCACCTCTATATTTGTCTTCTATTCATTAGCAAATAAAAGTTTGATAGATGAGGGAAAAGCTGTTTTTAAAGCACTACGAGAAGGGATTGAATCTGGCAGAAAACGACTGTCATGGATTGTAGGACGAGAAACAGATCAACTGAATCCACAACAGGTAAAAACTGCCGTTTTTGAAACCTTATCAGAAAACCTGAGTGATGGTGTTATTGCTCCTCTTTTTTATTATGCCTTGTTTGGGGTAACAGGAGCTATGATGTACAAAATGATCAATACTTTAGATTCTATGATAGGTTATAAAAATCAGCGTTACTTATATTTTGGAAGATTTGCGGCAAAGCTAGATGATGTTGTAAACTATATCCCTGCAAGGATGACCGCTTTTCTTATGCTATTGGTCACCTTCAAACTGCATAAAATTTCTTTTGTACTACAATATGGCAAACAACACTCTAGCCCTAATGCAGGATATCCCGAAGCGGCATTAGCCGCGATTCTGGATTGCAGATTTGGCGGTCCTAATTACTATCACGGTAAATTAGTAGATAAACCTTACATAGGAACCAATGATAGGATTCTTGCACATGATGAAATAAAAAAAGTAGCCTGGATTAATCAAAAAGTAACCTTTACATTTGTATTTTTTATCTGTACTGTATATTATTTTTTATAATGCACAAAAGACACATTATTACAGGAGCCCCTGGAACAGGAAAAACAAGCTTAATCAATACCTTGCAAAAAGAAGGTTATCTATGTTTTGCCGAAATATCAAGGCAACTAATAATCTCTCAACAAAAAAAGAATAGTGATAAAACTCCTTGGGGTAATCTTTCTGAATTTGCAGATCTCTTGTATAAACAAACTATAGAAGAATTACAGTTCCCTATTAAAAAAAACACTTTTGTTGACCGTGGACTACCAGATATCATTGCTTACCTGCAATCCAAATCGTTTATAATTCCTGAGTATTTAAATAATTTTCCTTATCATAAGCACTATGCAACAACTGTATTTTTACTTCCTCTGTGGAAAGAAATTTATATAAATGACCCTCAACGACCTCAATCTTATCAAGAAGCTTCATGTATTCATAAACATCTCATAAATGTATACCATACACTTGGTTTTACTGTCAAAACACTCCCTAAAACTAATTTAGCAAGACGCGTAGATTATATAAAATCTTTGATTTAAAACTACTTTATATTTTGAGTTTATACACCAGAAAATATAAAATTTGCCTGTAATAAAGAAAGTTACAATAGGTTCCTAAGCAAAATAAAGTATCTTCGCTTCCAAATTTATGGTTCTTTTAGAAATAAAAGATGAAAAGGGAATTTGGTGAAAATCCAAAACTGTTCCCGCAACTGTAATGCGTTTTATAAAAGGTACTATCATCAATGCCACTGTATATGTTTTTATATGGGAAGGCGATAGCACTACGTAAGTCAGGAGACCTGCCATATAAAAACACAAATAGTAACTCTCGGGTAAAGGGTTGGTTATAAAAGAAATTGCGATACCATAGCTATTTCTATTTTGACTTCTTTTTCCTGCTTTTATATTTCTTTTTATTATGGGAAAAAACATAAGCAAAGTACACACCACTTTTCAATTTTGTGATGGCGGCTCGTGCCGAAAGGCAAAAAGTGAAATCGCTATAAGAGAAGCTAGAGCATATATCAGAAACAATGGCTTATGGGATACTACTCATACGATAAAGTCTAGATGTAATGGTAGATGCGAGGATGCCCCTACATGGATTGTACAACCAGGTAATTTTTGGTATAAAAACCTTACTCCTGACAAGGCCGTATCAATTATGAAATCTCATCTTGAGCATAACCAACCAATAGAAGAACATCTACTATACAAAGATGAATGGGCAGAGATAATCACAGATAATGAGCGGGTAATAACCCCTCCCTCTTTTAGACATAAAACAGATCCCGAATTAGGAGAAGTGCTACTTACCAAAGGTTTTGCCTCAGATCAACATATTTATCCTTTGTTTCAATATCTATTTCAAGAACCCAGAGCTATCGCTATACAAACTTACGGTGATGCTTTGGTTGAAATAACAACATCTCATCAGGTTGATTACACCGATGATTATGATATAAAAATCAAAGGGCCTGAACTTCAGTTACAATTAGCTATTGCAGCAATACCCAAGGATATCTCTACTGAAATTGCAGATCGTAAAGTAGGTAATGCAGAAGTTATTTGGCTAAAAAAAAGAACTATCTTTACCAAAGCAATACGGCTTAAAAACAGAAAAGGAAAACATCTGGTTACCATATGGATACGAGAAGAAGATACCACTACATGGCATCATATCCTCAAAATTTATCTATCAATGTCACCAGATCAAATAAGAATTAATAATGAATCCTAGAAAGATAAGTATATTAGGCTGTGGGTGGTTGGGCTTACCTCTAGCTATAGATCGTATCACAAAAGGAGATAC
Source organism: Aquimarina sp. I32.4 (assembly GCF_002924285.1). NCBI lineage: Bacteria > Pseudomonadati > Bacteroidota > Flavobacteriia > Flavobacteriales > Flavobacteriaceae > Aquimarina > Aquimarina sp. I32.4. The sequence continues at coordinate 25,599 of NZ_PGUB01000054.1, forward strand.
AATAAAAGGTTCTACCACTACAGAGGGTAAGATAGAAGTCTTAAAAAAAGAAGGAATTATACCTTCTATTTTGACATTGGGTAAAGCTAATAAAGAGGCATATCAAAATTTTACCTCAGAAAGTGATATTATTATTATTAATTTCCCTCCAAAGAGAGTTCCTAATATTATAGAACTCTATCAGCAGCAGATACAAGATATACTTCCTTTTATTTCTGAGACGCAAAAAATACTTTTTATAAGCTCTACTTCTGTGTATCAGAATACTAATGGAGAAGTTTCTGAAAAACTAGACATTGCTCCAGAAAAAGAGTCAGGAAAAGCCGTCGCTGCAGTAGAAAAGTTGCTCCAAAAACAATTTGGAAATCAAGTAACCATCTTACGACTCAGTGGACTCATAGGAGATGATCGATTACCAGGGCGTTTTCTTGCCAATAAAAAAGACGTACTCAACGGTGATGCTCCTATAAATGTAATTCATAGAGATGATTGTATAGGGCTCATTAATGCTATTATAGAAAAAGGCAGTTGGGGCGAAATCATAAATGGCTGTGCAGACAAACACCCATTACGCAAAGAATATTATACTCTTGCTGCCGACAAAATAGGACTTACACCTCCTAGTTTTATCAAGCAAGATACTATCGCATATAAGATTATATCTAATACTAAAAGTAAAAATTTGTTAGACTATACTTATATTCACCCAGACCCATTAAAACTGATTTGATCATGTACCCTGTTGCAATTGTAGGAGCTGGACCAGGAGATCCAGAACTACTTACCGTAAAAGCATCTCGCCTTATCAAAGAGGCAGATATCATCTTACACGATAATCTCGTATCTGATACGATATTGAATATAAATACAGATGGAGAAAAAATATATGTAGGACGTAAATTTGGAGATACCTCTGACCAGACAGAACGCCAACAAAAAATCAATGATTTACTGTGTATACACCATTTTGAGGGCAAAAGGGTTGTAAGGCTTAAGTCTGGTGATCCTTATGTATACGGGCGAGCAGCAGAAGAGGCTCGGTATCTTACCCAAAAAGAAGTTCCTTTTGAGGTGGTTCCTGGTATTTCTGCAGCACTAGCAGCAGCCAATATTTTTAATATTCCGATTACAGAAAGAAAGAAATCTAACGCTATGCTCATATGCACTGCCCATACGGCAGATTATTCTTTTGAGCAGCTTACTGGTATTGCGCATATGCTCAAAGCTGGCAATACCATTTCTATATACATGGGTCTCAAAAGTCTACATAGGATTATTCCAAAATTGCTAGAGGTTTGTAAAGATGACACTATTCCTGTAAATGCAGCATCCAATGTGTCTCGATCTAATCAGGAAATTATCACAGGTACTCTAGGAAACATACAAGAACAAATTAACAATAGCTCAATACAGATGCCTGTTGTTTTGATCATAGGGGCTGACCCTATATAATATATTGATTTTTGTTATTTTGACAAATAAAAGAACAATAAACAGATGAAAGAAGGAATATTACTTTGTGGACATGGTAGTCGTAGGGAAGCCGCAATTACTTCTTTTAAGCGATTGGTCACTATCCTCAAAGATCGCTATGAGAAAGATTATGACGTTGATTACGGTTTTCTAGAGTTTAATCACCCTACGTATGAAGCCGCAGTAGAACGCATGTATTTGAATGGGATTCGCAAAATATATGCTTTGCCAGTAATTTTGTTTGCTGGATCTCATGCCAAAAATGATATCCCATATGAGTTGAATACCATACAGAGTTATCATTCTGATCTTACCATTACTATGGCAAAACATATTGGGGTTAGCTCTTTTTTACTAGATCTTGCGGTAAAGAGAGTTGAAGAAACTGAATCTCAATTATCGCCTTTGGATAGAAAAGATACTTGTTTGGTTGTTATTGGTAGAGGTACTACCGATCCCGATGCCAATAGTGATGTTTGTAAGCTAACCAGTATGCTCTGGGAAGGAATGGGATTTGGTTTTGCAACTACTGCATATAGCGGAACAGCATATCCCAAAGTAGATGAATCTCTCAAGTTAATCGAAAAATTAGGATTCAAACGTACTCTTGTTATCCCCTTCTTCTTTTTTACTGGAGTATTATTAGAGCGTATTTATGGTCATGTTACAGCTATGAATAATGCCTCTGACCAAGATTATATCTATACAGCTCCTTTTGGCACAGATGAGCTATTATTAAAAGCTTTTGATGAGCGTCTGGAAGAAGCCAAAACAGGAATGGCTTATATGAATTGCCAACTGTGTAAGTATCGAAAACAAGTTGTTGGTTTTGAAGAAGACTTTGGAAAAGAACAAATAGGACATCACCTCAACGTAAAAGGTATTCTCTTTGAAGAAGATGAAAAACCTGGAGAGGCTAAAAAATCATTAAGCAGTAAAATCAAAAAAGTTTTAGGGATTTAGATCAATTTATCTACATATCATTTAGGCATCATCTAGTTACTGGTTTTATCTTTATTATTCCATTCACTTTTTAATATAGAATAGAGGTCTACATTTATTGTTTTTCCATTTTTGATTTCACATTCTCTCATTGTTCCTTCATAGGTGAAGTTTATTTTTTCTAGACCATTTTTACATTTTTCATTATCACTTACCACATAGCCTTCTATTCTGTTTAAATCCAATTTGGTAAAACCTTCTTCAAAAAGTCTAGGCATTACTTCTTTCATAATTCCTTTGCCCCAGAACTCTTGTAGTAACCAAAAACCAATTTCAGCTTTTTTGTGTTCTTTATCTAAACTATTAAACCCTCCTGCCCCGCAAAACTGATAATCTTTTTGGTTATAAATCCCCCACCAAACTCCCGTTCCATTTTCCTTTAGCTCTTTATACCATTCCATTTGCTCTTTTGTAGCTTCCAACGTAGGGAAATGCACGTCGTAAAATCTTGTGATATCTGGATTAGAAAGTCCTTTATAGATATTATCAATATCTGATGATTCTATTTCTTTTAAAAAATAATTCTCTGTTTTCATTCTATAAATGATAAAATAGCCGAAGCAAATTCTTGTGGTTTTTCTTGTGGTAGATTATGCCCTGCTCCTTTTATAATTCTTCTTTGATACTCTCCTATAAAGTAAGGTGCATCATATTCATCGCTTTCTAAAGGAATTACCCCATCACTATCCCCATCTAGCACAATGGTAGGGACATTTATTTGTGGTTGATTTGCCAGAGCTTTTTCTGTTTCTTCAAATCTAGAATCTCCTTCAACCAATCCAAAACGATGTCGATATGAATGAATAACAACTGCTACAAAGTCGGGGTTCATAAAAGAATCAGCTGTTTCTTGATATGTTGCATCATCAAATTGCCAAGTAGGAGACCATAGTTTCCATAGCAGTTTACAAAATTCTTTTGGGTATTTTGCTAACCCTTCTTGTCCTCTTTCTGTGTGAAAATAAAACTGATACCAGTACAGTAATTCTTTTTCTGGTGTTTGTGGATGTTTGGCTGCAACTATATTTTGTATGTTATACCCTCCTCCTGATATAAGTGCAATGACGCGATCAGACCAAAGAGCAGCAACTATACATGCAGCTCGTCCTCCCCAATCATATCCCGCAAGAATGGCCTTTGGTATTGACAATGCATCCATAAGCGCTAAAAGGTCATGTGCCAATGCAGCTTGCTCTCCTGTGCGTAACGTATCATTTGATATAAAACGAGTTAATCCAAATCCTCGTAAATAAGGGGTGATTATCCTACAAGACGATTCCAAAATGGAAACTACTTCATCATACGCTCTTATATCATAAGGAAACCCATGTAGTAATAGTACAGGTATTCCATCAGGATGACCGCTTTCTTCGTATGCCACACATAAATCTCCCGCATTTACATATTTTAATTCACTCATTTAATTTCAATTACAATTATTATTACAGCTAATTCCCCTTATACTTTGGATATGTTCTTAAACAGTACAACTATACCAATTAGGAACTAAAAATAATAAACTTTGGAGTAAGCAAATAATCATTTTATTTCTTTTATTTTCTAAAATCTAATTACTCTAATCTTATACCTACTGCTACAATACGTTTTTATTCTCCAAGTTTATCTGATTCGATGGGTCACTGAATTTTTCAAAGTCTGGAGAGAATATTTTATTCTGAATATTCTTTTTTTTATAACTATCACAGGAGCATAAAATCAGTACAAAAATTAATAAGTAAATGAATTTTTTCATCAAACGTATGGTAATACTTAGTAATTGAATAGATAAAATAAATTTTGCTTCAGCCTTCTCCCAGAAATGTACATGATAGTTTCTCATCACACAGTTCTTTTTGTACACATCTAAATTATTAAATAATTTGAAGATTGTAATTGTCAGCAATTATTTGTTTTGTAATCATACTTAAAAAGAGTTTTTTTAGTGGTTTATTATTTTAACCTTGAGAAGTAAGAACATATATTAAAAATGTTTTTTTACCCATAAGTTAAAATTACAGTTTACTCTAGATTTTATCTTTTTATAATATTTATCTCCAGCTTTAATCTGGTTAGAAGTCATTTTTTTTGCTAGTTTAGGCGCCAGCCTTTTAAACATTAAAACTTTAGATCTTGGAATATACCATTCATCCCAATCTGTTGGCACAAAATCGCCAGCTAATCGATACCAACCATAAGCTTTAGCTAAATTAATCTTCTTACCCTCACCCAGTTCCCACATAATTCCTAAACTTCGCATAGAATTATGAATACCAAGATAAGCTGCTCTCTCAAAATAAATATAAGCTTTTTTATAGTTAATGGATATGGTACCATTACCTTGAACATACAACAAACCTAAGTCATGTGAAGAGTATGCGTGATTAGCCTCTGCTGCTTGTTTAAGCCAGTTAAATGTTTTTTTATGGTCTTTATTGTTTAACTCATTATGGAATTTAGCTGTTTCCTCTTTAAAACAAGTCTTTTGTCCATATGTTTGTTGAAAACAGAAAAAAATAATTATTAGTAATTTAGAATTTATCTTGGCTCTAGTTTATAATTGCGTTGATATTAGTTTTTGATATTGTGCTTCGATATTTCTGTAATTCTTTATAGCGTTAACATCTAGGACAGTTTTTTGTACAAATAGCAGCGCCTTATCCTTATTGTTTTTGAGTTGCTCTTTGAGTTTAAACCAATTTAGGTACTGCTGCAGGTATTTAGTGGCTACACCCCAAAAAGCATTATCAATCCATTTTTTTATTCTATTGTGGGTAGAATTGACATGTTGTATATGGTATATTTTGTCTTTTACCCGTTGTTTTATAATTCCTTTGAGTGGATGATGTTCTATGTTTTGGTCTTTAGCAAAGCCTTTATAGCTCACATGAGCATCACTGCAAAGAATCGTCTGGCTTGTATTAATGCGATCTCCAATAGCCTTTTGTATATCACTTTTCTTGATACGCCCCATAGTTGCAACTGTCAAATCCAAACCTGAT
>NZ_PGUB01000055.1:0-30820 GCF_002924285.1 Aquimarina sp. I32.4
TTTTCCTTCAATTGAAGAATTACAAAAGAAAGTTACACTAATGGTACGGCAACTAAATCCAGAACTTATAAAATCAATTACTGGATATCAATTACTGGATATCAATTATACACTAATCTCTTTTTTGAGAATTTTTAAAATCAAAATGGTATAATAGGAGATGGTAGATTAAGTTATTCGATTCGAGATCAGGTAAATCAAATAGATTTTGAAGCTTTTTCAGGGGCAAGCGGACCATCATACGGAGGTACTATTCATCATTTTGAAAACATAGGAGAAGCTAAGCTTCTTACAGCAGTAAGAGATACATTGTTAGCATTTGATATTTGTTTAATCGAAGCTAGTGATCGTCTCAAATTATAAAACATTTCTTCTAATATAGAGGCATGATAATCCTAAACTTCTAAAAGTGTATAGAGAAAATTATACAAAATGATTTAATAAATTAAAGAATTATTGAAGACGAATTTACAGATATATTTCCAACAAAGGCCTAATCAAATTTGATTCTTAATATTTTCATTTCTTTCAAATAAAATTACTTCCGTTTTTGTAAACCAGTTGGCTAACATAGTCTTTTGTCAAACTATTTACCTTTCAAAAGTGCTGTAAACAAAGAAAAGTACGGTTTAAAAGTAAAAGTTTTGTTGGAATATTTCCAATTTTTACAGGAAATATTCCGAATAAAGAAAGTAATTTTGTAATAGAAGATTTTTAGTAAGAATTAGTCAGTTTATAGGTTAAAAAAAGAAAAAAGATGTCAGTGATGAAAAACAAGAATTATGAGTACGATGTCGCCCTTTCTTTTGCCGGAGAAAATAGGGCGTATGTAGAAGAAGTTGCAAACAGTCTGAAAATAAGAGGAATCAGGGTATTTTATGATTTGTTTGAAGAGACAAACTTATGGGGTAAAAACCTATATGAGTATTTATCAGAGATATATCAGAATAGAGCACGTTATACAGTGATGTTTATTTCTGGGTTTTATAATCAGAAATTATGGACAAATCACGAGCGAGCTTCAATGCAAGCAAGGGCATTTCAGGAGAGTAGAGAATATATCTTACCCGCAAGGTTTGATGACACAGAGATTCCAGGAATCTTGAAAACGGTAGGTTATATTAATCTCAAAAACAGAACTCCTGATGAATTTGCTGCATTGATCGAAAAAAAGTTAAGCAAAGACCAGTCCTTTTTAAAAAATCGATGGTCAAAGATTACTACCTTGATTAGTCCTAAACCTTTTATTTTTACAATAAAAGTGGTCAATGAAAAAAATGAGTTGATAAAAAATGCACAAATTGTTTTGGTAGCTAATAATTCAACGTATTTAGAAGGTTTTTCAGGAGAAAAAGGACAAGTGCATTTTATTATACGAACAAGAAAGGCGTATACAGTACTTATTGCACACCCAGAATACCCAGCAGTAGTACTTAAAGATATCAACCCAAAAGAAGATATAAAGATTACTATTGAAAAAGGAAAAGGAGTAGGGTCAGTAATTCTTAATAAATCTGGTGAAATACCAGGGATAAAAGGACGTATAAAACCCATTCTCAAATCCAATAATAAAGGTTCATTATATGCCGATAATATTGCAGTAGAAGGAGGTAAACATCAACCTTGTGATTTTGAGTTAAATAAATCAATATCTATAGAAGATAATGGAGGAAATGCCCTACTTTTAACGTTTAGGTTCTTTTTAGGAAGAATCGCTTTGGCAGAATATTGTAAACACAAATTATCATCAGTATGAAAAAAGTAATCATCCTTTTTAGTGTTGTTTTGTTTATTGCATGTAATAAACAACCAGAAAAAAAAGTAGAAGTTGTAAGTGAAGTAGTAAAAGAAGAAATTAGTAAACCAGAGGATAACTTTGGGATTGTGATTCATGGAGGAGCAGGAACTATTTTGAAAAAGAATATGACTCCAGAAAAAGAAGCAGCATACAAAGCTAAGCTAGAAGAAGCCGTAAAAGTGGGGCATGCCATTCTCAAAAACGGAGGAACTAGTCTTGAAGCGGTTGAGAAAACAATAAATATGCTAGAAAATTCTCCGCTGTTTAATGCAGGAAAAGGAGCGGTTTTTACTAATCAAAGAACCAATGAGTTAGACGCCTCTATTATGGATGGTAGTAATTTGAATGCAGGAGCAGTTGCGGGAGTAAAAACAGTAAAAAACCCAATTAATTTGGCTCGCGAAGTGATGCTGAACTCCCCACATGTATTGTTATCTGGTAGCGGAGCAGAATTGTTTGCAAAAGAAAGAAACTTAGAGATTGTTGATCCTGCATATTTCTTTACAGAGGATAGGATGAAATCTTTAGAAAGAGTAAAAGAAAAATTAAAAAATAAAGAAGCAAACAAAACAACCGCTTTTTATGATCCAATAATAAAAGATGCTAAGTTTGGAACTGTAGGGTGCGCAGCATTAGATAAACATGGGAATCTTGCCGCAGGAACTTCGACAGGAGGAATGACCAATAAAAAATGGAATCGTATAGGAGATTCCCCAATAATAGGAGCAGGTACATATGCAAATAATGCAACCTGTGCAGTATCTAGTACTGGATGGGGAGAATATTTTATAAGAGCAATGGTAGCACATGATATTTCAGCATTGATGGAGTATAAAGGAGTGTCTTTACAGCAGGCTGCGCATGAAGTGATTCAGAAAAAACTAACTGCTCTAGGGGGTACTGGAGGAATTGTAGCAATTGATAATCAAGGAAATGTTACTATGGAGTTTAATACAGCAGGAATGTATCGTGCTTCTATGAATGCCAAAGACGAACTTAATATAGGTATTTATAAAAAGTAAAATTCTATTTTACAAAAAATAGCAGAACCCTCTTTATGAGGGTTTTTTTATGGAAAATGAATTGTAGTTACAATGAAAAAATCACTATTTTCAGGGGGTAATGACACAAAAAAACTGGTTACTTTTATCCAAACAGATTTTATGCCAATTCTCAATTGAAAATTGCTGTTATTCATAACAAATGTATACCAAGATGCATAGTGACAAAAAAAACATTGTAATAAGAAAAACTATTGGTTATGAATTAATTTCTGTAAAAAAGAAAGGGAAACTAAAATAGATACAAGTAAGATATGAATTACGAAAAACATTTTGAGATTTCGTGTGAGAAACGAAATTCTTTTTGGAAAGAAATAGGAAGCCTAGAAACAGACGTATTGTCTCATATGATAAACCCTAGTTTTATAGGAGGTCCCACTTGGCCCTCATTGCGACAAGCATTTGTAAAAATAGATACTTCAAACTCCACCATAATAGCAACAGATGGGTTAAGCGACCCCTACAGTGATTATGATACTAATAAAGAGAATCAAGGGTATAATGGATTAGGTTTTGAACTGTATCTTGAATCTGAGAAATTAGAAGATCTAGACACTGTAAAAAATTCATGGCAATTTGATGTATTGTATCAAGCAAGTCTATTAGCTGCAGATAATGGAAACCTAATTAACATGTTTCAAAAATATACGTACCTCTCTACAGAATTATATGCCAAAAAGGTACCAGAACAATTTGTTAATGAAGAAGGAAGAGTAGGAGTGCTTATGGGGTTGCAAAGTAACGTTGTTCCTAGCAAAGTAACATTGAGTATAGAGCCAGTAATGTTAATAAATGTAAAATTGATAACTCCTGCAGAGATAAAATATATTACTGATAATGGAGCTAGTGGAAGAAATGAAATCGCAGAAAAAATAATGAAAGAAGAAAACTCAACTCTTTCAACACTAGAGCGCAAATTTGTACTGTAATGCAAACTTCTAATAAAATGTGAATAGTGGTAGTATACAATATAATCGAAAATATACTACCTTTATTTTTACTAAACATCCAATTATATGAAATCTTCACGAATCCTCTATTTACTGGTTCTTATAGGACTGGTATTCTCTTGTAAAAAAAAAGATGCACGATCCATAGCAGAAGCCAATGCTTCAGAATTAAATGAATATCAAGATTATATTTCTGATGTGTCTTCAGGAGTGATTTCAGTTTTAGACAATGTGTATGTTGTCCTACAAACACCTATAGAAGGATGGGATGATAATCAGGAATTACCAAAAGATCTACTTACGGTATCGCCAAAAGTAAAAGGTAAGGTAATTGCAGTAAATAACAGAACTATCTCTTTTTATCCAGAAGAAGGATTTGATGAAGATACATCATATACTTTTACACTTGATTTAGAAGAGCTAATCAAAGATTTTAATGATGATTTGGATGAAGAGTTTGTCTTTTCAGTTAAAACGTTGAAACAGCAATTTTCTGTATTGACAGATAACCTTCAATCCTATAATAAAGATTGGCAATATATTGATGGTACACTTACCACAAGTGATCAAATGAAATTTGAAGTAGCCAAACAACTAATTACTGCCACACAAAAAGGTAAAAACATACAAGTAAAATTTGGGGAATCTATTAATAAAAGTCGTCAGTTTAGTTTTAGAATAGATAGCATACAACGTTATAAAGTAGACTCTGAAGTAGAAATTAAATGGTCTGGGAAATCATTTGATATCGATACAGAAGGAGCACATAAATTATTTATCCCAGGTAAAAGTAACTTTTCTGTAATAAGTGTTTCTGTCTCTAATGTTGATAAACAATATGTCGAGATTAATTTTTCTGACCCAATAAAGAAAAATCAGAACTTTAATGGCTTGGTCACTATTTCTGGTGCTAGAAACTTAAAATATACTGTAAGTGGAAATGTGCTAAAAGTATATCCTAAAAAAGAGCTTAAAGGAACTTTAGAGGTTACTGTTTATGAAGGAATACAAAGTACCGATAATTATAAGCTGAAAAACACTTATACAGAGAATATTTCTTTTCAGCAACCTAATCCAGAGATTCGATTATTACAAAGCGGGGTAATTCTTCCAACCTCAGATAACCTTAAGTTTAATTTTGAAGCTATTAATCTGCGTGCAGTAGAGGTTCAGGTTGTAAAAGTATTTGAGAACAATGTTCTTCAGTTTTTACAAAATAATGAACTTAATGGATCAAATAACTTAAGAAGTGTAGCAAGACCAATTGCAAAAAAACTGATTAACCTTCAAGAAAACCCTTCACTTAATTTAGGGAAATGGAATGCTTTTGCTATTGATCTTAAAGAATTAATTACACCAGATCTAGGGGCAATCTATAGGGTAGAACTGAATTATCGTAAATCGTATTCCCTTTATAAATGTCAAGGAGAATCTGTAGGGGGCGATACTCCAATTCAGGAATTGACAGAAAACTATGATGATGAAGAAGAAGCTAGTTTTTGGGATAGCTCACAGTATTATGACGATTATTATGATTATGACTGGAGCGAAAGAGAAAACCCTTGTGCGAATTCTTATTATAGAGAAAAAAAAATAGGAGCAAATATACTAGCATCTAATTTGGGAGTTATTGTAAAAAAAGGCCTGAACCATGCGTATACCGTTACAGTCAATGATATCGTTACGACAAGTCCAGTCCCAAACGCAAAAGTGACTTTTTATAATTATCAACAGCAAGAGATGGGGGTTGGTACAACAGATGCAGAAGGAATAACAGGATTTGATGCAGATCGCCCTGTATATTTTGCAATTGCAGAATCTGGGAAACAACAGTCATATATAAAGCTAAATGATGGTAATGCTTTATCAGTAAGTAAATTTGATGTTTCAGGAGTGCGATTACAAAAAGGGATCAAAGGATTTATTTATGGAGAACGTGGTGTATGGCGTCCTGGTGATACACTGTTTTTATCCTTTATGCTTAATGATAATGCAAATAAGCTACCCAAAGGGCATCCTGTAAAATTTGAGTTGAGAGACCCTTATGGAAAAGTGACTTACCAAGAAACAAAAACAGATGTAGTCAATAATTTTTACAAGTTTATAGTAAAAACTTCTGAAGAAGCACCTACAGGAAATTGGCAAGCCAAAGTAAATGTAGGAGGCGCTAGTTTTACCAAAACACTTAAAATTGAAACCATAAAGCCCAATCGCCTTAAAATAAAAACTACTTTTGATAATGAGGTTCTGAGAGCAAATAAAAACATACAAGGTGATCTTGAAGTATTATGGCTACACGGTGCAGTAGCAAAGAACCTTCAAACAGATATCAATGTTCGTTTTAGGCCTGGGAAAACCAGTTTCAAAACTTTTCCTGGTTATATTTTTGATGATCCTACAAGAAGTTTTAAAGCAGAAGAACAGGAAGTATTCAACGGAAAAATCTCTGGGGAAGGAAAAGCAAGTTTTAATCTTAACCCTGAAATTGATACTAAAGCCGCAGGGATGTTAAAAGCATCTTTTATTACCAAAGTATACGAAAACGGAGGAGATTTTAGTACAGATGTGATAACAAAAGATTTTTCTCCTTATGAAACCTATGTAGGTGTTAGTGTACCCAAAGGAGATAAAGCTAGAGGAATGCTATTGACCGATACAAAGCATAATTTTGAAGTTGTAGCTGTAGATGAAAGCGGAAAACCAAAGTCAGTTAATGATCTCGAAGTATATATTTATAAAGTAGATTGGAGATGGTGGTGGGATACATCAGAAGATAATTTGTCATCCTATAATAGAGGCTCATATCATAGTGAAGTATTCAAGACCAAAGTAACAACCAACAATAAAGGAAAAGCAACTTTTAATTTTGAATTAAAATATCCAGAATGGGGAAGATATCTGGTAAGAGTAGTAGATCCAAATGGAGGGCATGCTACAGGTAAAATAATGTATATAGATTGGCCAGGATGGGCAGGAAAATCACGTAAAAATGACCCCTCTGCTGCGACAATGTTATTGTTTTCTACCGATAAAAAGACATATAATGTAGGAGAAAAAGCTGTGATCACATTTCCATCAAGTGAAGGAGGGAGAGCCTTAGTGACTGTAGAAAATGGTACAGAAGTATTAGACGCTCAATGGGTACTATCACAAAAAGGAGAAACAAAATTTGAATTACCAATAGATAAGTTATACACGCCCAATGTCTATATTAATATCACATTGCTACAGCCACATGCAGGAACAGCAAATGATTTGCCAATACGGCTATATGGTGTTGTTCCGATTACAGTAGAAGATCCAAATACCAGAATACAGCCAAAATTGAAAATGCCAGACGTATTACGGCCAGAAGAAACAATTACAGTAAAGGTAGAAGAGAGCAATGGTAAACCGATGACCTATTCAATAGCAATTGTTGATGATGGATTACTTGATCTTACCAGATTCAAAACACCAAATCCTTGGAATAGCTTCTATGCTCGTGAAGCATTAGGTGTAAAAAGCTGGGATGTATATGATGATGTAATAGGAGCCTATGGGGGAAGTATAAACCAAATATTTAGTATTGGAGGAGATGCTGAAGCAGGAGGTAGTAAATCTAAAAAAGCAAACAGATTCAAACCAATGGTGGTGTATAAAGGCCCTTTTAAGCTAAAAAAAGGTGAAACCCGTGCACATAAAATAAAAATACCAAAATATATAGGATCAGTACGTACCATGATTGTAGCTTCTGATGCAGAAAATGGGGCTTATGGTAGTGTAGATAAAACAACTCCTGTACGCAAACCACTTATGGTACTTACTTCTATTCCTAGAAAAATCACTCCAGGAGAAAAAGTAACAATTCCAGTTACTGTCTTTGCTATGGAAAATAAAGTTCGAAATGTAGCAGTTACCCTCAAGCCTAACAAAGGGTTTGTAGTACATGGTGATACACAACAAAAATTATCATTTCCTCAACCAGATGAGAAAATGACATATTTTGAGATCGAGGTATTAGAGGGCGCTTCGATGACCGATATTGAAGTAATAGCAAAAGGAGGTGGAGAAAAAGCGTCTTACAAAGTTCCTATTGATATAGTGAATCCTAATCCAATGACAACAGAGGTAAAAACAATTGTTTTAGAACCCAATAGTAAACAAGAAGTGGATTTTGCAGCTTTTGGAATTAATGGAAGTAATAGCGCAACGATTGAGTTCTCGTCTTTACCAGCTATGAATTTTGAAAGTAGATTAAGCTATTTGATTCGATATCCACATGGGTGTGTGGAGCAGACAACCTCTGCTGCATTTCCGCAGTTATATCTAGGAGATATTTTTAATCTTTCGTCAGAAAAAAAACAACATATTCAGAAAAATATAGAAGCAGCGATCTATAGACTTAAACGCTTTGTTCAGTCCAATGGTGGTATGTCATATTGGCCTGGATATAGTAATTCTGATGATTGGGGAACTACCTATGCAGGTCATTTCCTACTAGAGGCAAATAAACAAGGGTATATGTTGCCAATAGGTTTCAAAAGTAGTTGGGTTAATTATCAACAGCAACAAGCTAAAAGGTGGAGAAAAGGAGGTAATGATCTAGCTCAGGCATATCGATTATACACACTAGCTCTTGCAGGTAGCCCTGATTTATCATCCATGAATAGATTGCGCGAGACAACAGGATTGTCTAATGATGCTAAGTTAAGATTGGCTGCAGGGTACGCATTGGTTGGTCAATCAACAGCAGCAAATCAATTAATGAATACTGTTAATATTGATTTTGAATCTAAAAAGAACGACCATCACACGTATGGATCTACCAGTCGTAATCGAGCAATGGCACTAGAAACATTGGTTGCGTTGGATCAAAAATCCAAAGCACAAGGGGTCGCGGTAGAATTAGCAAAAGAACTATCATCCAAAAATTGGATGAGCACGCAAACAACTTCATATGCATTATTAGCGATGGCTAAATATGCAAGTTATGTTGGAGGTAAAGGAGTACATGTAAACTATATGTTGAACGGGAAATCAAATACTGCAAATACATCAAAAACATTAGCAACCTCTGGAGATATAGTTATTTTAAAAGAAAATAAATTAGTGCTTCAGAATAACAAAGACAACACCATATTTGTACAAATAGCTACCAGTGGTATTTTGCCTGTAGGTAAGGAGAAAGTGATTCAAAATAAGTTTAAAGTAATTGTAGATTATAAAAATAGAGAAGGTAAAATTATCAATCCAGTACAGTTAACACAAGGTACAGATTTTGTGGCTGAAGTTACCATTACCAATACTACAGGGTCTAAGGTCAAAAATATTGCTTTAACCGAGATTTTTCCATCAGGGTGGGAGATAGTGAATACCCGATTTACTGATTTTGGGTCATTTAGAGCTAATAATGTAACGCATACAGATATACGAGATGACCGAGTGAATTTTTATTATAACCTGAAACCTCACCAAAGTAAAACAATGACAGTATTATTGAATGCTTCATATTTAGGTAAGTATTATCTACCAGGGATCCAGTGCGAAGCCATGTATGATAATAGCTATTTGGTAAGGAGTAGTGGAAAATGGGTTGAGGTAGTTAAATAAGAATATCTAAACGATGTATTTGTTATAGATTTAGGTATTCACCTAAATTTATGATGAAATATCAATGATTTCAAAAACAATAATTTTCTAATTATTGTTTTATGGATTTACCTGTCTCGTTTTTATCAAAAAAGAGAAATAGAATAGGTCATAATAACGATTGAGGTTTCTGAAAAAAACTGAAATTTTGATAATAAATGTTTAGGAAAATGTGTTGTATAAAGAGTGAACCTTAATAGTAGTGTATAAGTTGTCATCACATCAAGAAATAATTGACTGCTTTGTATATATGATAACATAAATGCTTATGTACTTACATTAGATTATTTTACATTTATATAGTTTAAGAATTATTCAAAATAAAATTACGTCAAAAAAGTGATCTGGCTTATTAAAACAAGAAATAGTAATTGTTGTAAAAAAAAACATTGTTTAAGATTTCTAGTTTATTAGTACTGATATTATATTCTTTTCAGCCTATTGCATGTGATTGTCAGTGTAATGGAGATTGCTCGTTTAGCACCACTGTTTCAGGAGGAGGATTTGTGTCCTTGGTAAAAGTTATAGAGTACTCACAATTTTTAGAATATGAAGAAGGAGGAGAAATAGTAAAAATGCCACTAGCTATAAAAGTAGAAGTTGTTAAGAAATATAAAGGAAAAGATACTCGTAAAATCATTCAAATTTGGGGGGATGATGGGATGTTATGTCGACCGTATATTGCTTATTTTAAAATAGGGAAACACTATTTGATTGCTCCAAATAGAATTTCGTATGACTCAGATAATGGAAAAGTAAATGATTATGATTTTTTTGCTTGCGAAACAGGTTTTTTGGATGTTGATATGCAAAAAAGAATAGTTTATGGAGAGTATTCCAAAAAAATAAATAAAATAACACTAGATAAAGTAGAGGCTGTTCTAAGCAAATAAAATTCTACTATCTGTAAGAGTAAATAAATGGAAAATTACTGTACTATATACTCACATGAAGTATATTTTGATGCAATAACCTCAGAAATACAAAAAATATTTCCCAAAGGAAAAATAACTGTATCAGATGAAGAAGAGCGGAAAATACTACATATATCTATCAAAGAAGGACTTTTTAAACCTAAAAAAGAATTTCAAATCTCTTATAGAGAAAGAATGAAGCCTTCTTATCAAATCTTAGAGATAGATTCTCCATTGACTCAAAACTTATCTGGGATGTTAGGGTATGTGAGTTCTTTACCAGAAGCTAATGCCAAAATAAAAGAACTATTACTTCAAAAAATACAAACATTAAATAGTGAGTTGGCTATAATATCATTGGGGGATTTAAATGATGAATTAAAGATATTGACTCAAAATATCTGTCAATCATATGAGGGAGTGATATTCTCTCAACCAAAAACTAATATTAGTAAATCAGAGGTACAGCATTTTTTAGATAAAGACCTAAATCTCATATTAGATATAAACGGAAATTCTGAAATTGATCATTTGGAGGTGAAAATCAATTCGATATATTTTGATAGAAATCAAGCAGAAATTACAGAAGATCAGAAAAAAAGGAAGGTAGATAATGAAGCTATTATAGAAGTTAGTAATATTAAAGTAAATAAAAATTTACCAGTTGTTGAATCCGAGGAAGATACCTCAATTCGTTCCCCCAAAGAGATAGCCGAGAGAGTTACATTACTGGCAGTAACCAATATGGTGGCTTTTGGTAATATAAGTGGAGAAGAGGCTTTAGAGTATCTTGATAAGTATACGCTATTAGAAAAAGCAACACCCAAAGAATTAGATTTTTTAAAGAATCCTACTGATGATGCAAAGAGTTATGAAACATGGAAATGTGAATGTATTTGGGTGTTGATGTGGGTGTTAGAGATTATAGATAATCTTGGGTTTCCAGATCATTTGGCAGATTTAAACAAAATTCCACCAGAAAAATATCCAATAGGTGAAGGTCAGGACCCTAATTTGTTTATAAACGCTATAAATACATCAAGGTCAAAGCAAGAAATATTAGACGCCAATGATTTGTACTATAGATTGGATTGGGCATGTGTAGATGCTAGAATAAAAGGAGAAGAAATAAGAGAGGTACACTCTGGAATAGTTTACGAAAGACATTATGCTTTAAACTGGCTTATTAATTATATGAATCAGGATTGGGATAATGTTTCTTGTGATACTTAAATAAAGAAAATAAAGAAATGATCCTAGAACAAGCAGTATTGTATATCAAAGCAGGAGAGTCAGAAGCATTTGAACAAGCTTTTGCAAAAGCTCAAGAAATCATTTGCGCTGCAAAAGGGTATATTAAACACGATATGTTGAAGTGTCAAGAAGAAGATAATAAATACCTGCTTTTGGTAACATGGGAAACCATAGAGGATCATGAAATTGGTTTTAGAACCTCTGAAGCATATCAGCAATGGAAAAAATTATTACATCATTTTTATAACCCTTTTCCAATAGTAGAACATTATATATCAGTTCTGTAATTAATAAAGAATTTGAACTGAATAAACGATTTAAAAGAATTCCTGTTCTAGTAGGTTTTTTAACCTAATCATAAACAGATATATTGTTTTTTTTAGTACCATTGTTCAAACGTTAAAAAGTAATGAATAGTAAATTTTTTATATCTGTATTAAGTGTTTTCCTTATAGTAAGTAGCTATTCCTGTAAGCAAAAATCAATTTCTGTAAGTAAGATTTCAACAATTCAAAAAAAGATAGATTCTACAATAGTAGAAGACAAAGCTATAGATTCATTTATAAAACCTTTTAGGGCTCATCTTAATAAAACATTAGATGCTACACTTTGTATTGCTATTGCTGATTTTACCAAAAATGATAAACCATTAGAAAGTACATTAGGTAATCTGATGGCGGATATTTCTTTGAAACAAACAAAACCTGTTTTTGAAAAAAAGTATACTAAAGAAATAGATTTTGTTTTGTTAAATTACGGTGGTATGCGAGCACCTATACTCAAAGGGCCAGTAACAGCCAGAACTGCTTATCAAGTGATGCCTTTTGAGAATGAGTTAGTAGTTGCAGAGTTGTCCTATGAAAAAGTAAAAGAATTGACAGCATACTTGGCATATGCACAAAGAGCCCACCCGATTGCAAACTTGAGGCTAAGTATTGTAAAAGCTTCAAAAGAAGTAAAAGAAGTAAAGATCAATGATCAACCCTTGCAAGAAAATAAAACATATCTTGTGCTTACCACAGATTATTTACAACAAGGAGGAGACAGGATGGATTTTTTTAAAAACCCTATTCAATTATATAAAACAAACTATAAACTTAGAAATGCACTGATTGATTACTTTAAATCAGTAGACACATTACAAGTAAAACTGGATAAAAGAATCAAGTATGCAGAATAGAAGAGTATTTATACAGCAAATAGCATCAGCAACCGCTTTTGCTGGATTGGGTGGGTTGAGTGTAACATCATGCATCACACCAAAGCCTAAAAAAATCACGGTACTACATACCAATGATGTGCATAGTCAAATAGATCCGTTGCCAAATAACCATTATAAATACCCAGGGTTAGGAGGTTTTGCAAGAAGAGCTTCTATTATAGAGCAAGTACGCCAAGAAAACCCAAATACTATATTACTAGATGCAGGAGATATTTTTCAAGGAACACCCTATTTCAATTACTTTGGTGGGGAAATAGAATTTAAGCTTATGTCAAAACTTAATTATGACTTAGCAACAATAGGGAATCATGATTTTGATAATGGGATCGATGGATTATTGAGCCAGTTACCCAATGCTACTTTTGATTTTGTATCTGCTAATTATGATTTTAAAAATACAGTATTAGAAGGTTTGGTAAAGCCCTATAAAATTTTAATAAAAGAAGGTGTGAAAATTGGGGTTTTTGGATTAGGAATTAAATTAGATGGGTTAGTGAGTAAGAATTTGTATAAAGAAACTCAATACTCAGACCCTATAGAGATGGCTCAAGAAATGAGTAAAGTGTTGAAAGAGGAGGAACAATGTGATCTTGTTATTTGTCTATCTCATATCGGATATGATTACAAAAATTTCCCTAATAATGTTTCAGACCTTAATTTGGCAAAAAGCACAAAAAATATTGATTTAATAATAGGAGGGCATACGCATACCTTGCTTCCTAAACCTGTTATTGTAGATAATTTAGTAGGAGAAAAAGTAGTAATCAATCAGTGTGGAAAAAGTGGAGTATATATGGGGCAGATTGATTTTTATTTCGATGCTTCAGGTAATAAAATAATAGAAGGTAAATCTATTGCAGTTTAGTCTAAATTGTTTGTGGATCAAAAATTAAAATGTCTTATAAATCATAGTCACTATTGTTTCAAAATATCAAACACTATATTCAAGCTCATCCAAAACGTTTTGTAGTTTTTAGCATACTATTAGTTTGGTATTATTTTTCTTTGCCAACCCCATTATTTGAAACTCCTACTGCTACAGTCATAGAAACGAGACAAGGAGAGTTGTTGGGAGCTAAAATAGCAATCGATGGGCAGTGGCGTTTTCCTGAGACAGACAGTGTTCCTGAAAAATTTAAGCAATGTATTATCGCTTTTGAAGACCAACAGTTTTTTCGTCATTTTGGCTTTAATCCAGTTGCAATGAGTCAGGCTGTTATCCAAAATATTAAAGCAGGAAAAATAGTTAGAGGAGGAAGTACTATAACCCAACAGGTCATTCGTTTGGCGCGAAAAGGAAAAAAAAGAACTTATATAGAAAAGTTTAAAGAATTAATTCTTGCCACACGCTTAGAATTTGGTACTTCTAAAACAGATATTCTAAAATTGTATGCTTCTCATGCTCCGTTTGGAGGAAATGTAGTAGGAATCGATATGGCTGCATGGCGGTACTTTGGATTACCTACACATCAATTATCTTGGGCAGAAAGCGCAACATTGGCAGTGCTACCCAATGCCCCATCTTTGATTTATCCTGGAAAGAATCAACTTAGATTACGTCAAAAAAGAAATAGGTTATTACAAACACTCTTACAAGAAAAAGTAATTGATTCTCTTACTTATGAATTGTCAATAAGCGAGACTCTACCCGAAAAGCCATTTCCTTTACCACAAGTAGCTCCTCATATGCTGGATCGATTAGCAAAAGATCATGGTAGTAAGAGGATACAAACAACCATCAACCCAATACTACAAAAACAAGTAAATAGAGTAGTCAAAAGGCATCATGAAATTTTGAGACAAAATGAGGTGCATAACATGGCAGTTTTGGTACTGGATATCGATAGTAGAGAAGTAATGAGTTATGTAGGAAATACCCCAACAGACAAAACTCATCAAAAAGATGTAGATATTATACAAGCAGCACGAAGTACAGGAAGTACATTAAAACCATTATTATATGCTGCAATGATGGATAAAGGAGAGTTATTACCAGAACAACTAGTTTCTGATGTTCCTACTGTAATTTCTGGTTATAGCCCTAAAAATTTTGATGAAGGATACAGTGGGGCAGTGCCTGCAAATAGAGCACTGGCTCGATCCTTAAACATTCCAGCTGTTCGGTTATTACAGCAGTATGGTTTACATCGTTTTAGAGATGAAATGAATGCGTTTCAAATTAAAGATTTAAAATATGGAGCTGATCATTATGGATTATCATTAATTGTGGGTGGAGCAGAAGGTAGTCTTTGGGATTTGTGTAAAACATATGCAGGTTTTGCAGGAACATTAAATCACTATCAGAGTACTTCTAGTGAGTATTATACCCAAGAATTTGTAAACCCTATCATGGTTGCTGGACAGAAAGTGAGTTTTGGTAAAAAGGTAAAGCAAAAACCAGTATTTGGAGCAGGAAGTATATGGTTAACTTTTGAGGCAATGAAAAAAGTAAATAGGCCAGAAGGTGACGAAGCTTGGGAGTTTTATGATTCTTCTAGAGAAATTGCATGGAAAACTGGAACCAGTTATGGAAACAGAGATGCTTGGACTATAGGAGCAAGTCAGAAATATGTAGTAGGGGTTTGGATAGGAAATGCAGATGGAGAAGGGCGCTCAGAACTTACAGGGCTTAATTCGGCAGCACCAGTGCTATTTGATGTATTTAACTTATTGCCAAATTCAAAATGGTTTCCTGTTCCTTATGATGATCTTGTAGAAGTCAACATTTGCGCTCAAAGTGGTTTTTTGGCAGGAAATAATTGCCCAATAAAACAGATGTATGTACCTGTTTCTGCTGTAAAAACAAACCCTTGTCCGTATCATCAATTAATTCATCTCGATGCTACAAGACAATATCGTGTTAATTCTTCTTGTGAACCTGTAGCCAATATTATTCACGAACCGTGGTTTGTATTGCCCCCATTGCAGGAGTATTTTTTTAAAACAAATAATACCAATTACAGATCTTTACCACCCTATCGATCAGATTGTAATAAGGAATCGCAAGAATCGATGGATTTTATCTTTCCAAAAGCAAATAGCAGTGTTTATTTACCCAAAGGATTTGATGGTAAAACCAATGAAATCATCCTTAAAATAGCACATACAAATCCTGAAACTCGTGTGTTTTGGTATATCGATGACCAATTTGTAGGAACTACAAAACAGTTTCATGAAATGCCAGTATCTCCAAAACCTGGAATACATATGATCACAATATTAGATGAAAAAGGAAACGAAAAGAAAAGAAGAATAGAAATTAAAATGTGAATAAGCTTTTCGTATAAATGAAAAGTTAAAATATAGCAATCTTGTGTTAAAAGATACGTGTTGTTTATATCCTCTGTAAATGTCTTATTATCTTAGAGAGAATATTTTAAAACTTAACTCTTTAAACCAAAAAACAATGAAGAATATAACTTTATTGCTTGTCATAGTGATATGCTCAAGTATTAATACTTATTCACAAATAGGCCAGGGAGGAGAACCTTCTTTCTCAAGTCAAAATGTTTCAAAATCCGATCAAGTTCCTGTTATTACGTTACCTAAATTGGATATGACCAAAATACGTAAAGAAGATGAGCAGGAATCAGGAAAAGATGTGCCTATGCGTTTTGCATATCCACATAAAACAAACCTGAATCCCAAAAACTCTGGTAGATGGTATACACATCCAAATGGAGATAAACATTGGTTGATAGCAATCGAATCAAAAGGTGCATTATCACTCAACCTTACATTCTCTGATTTTGAAATTCCAGAAGGAGCTGAACTATTTGTCTATAATAGTGATAAATCAGATATTAGAGGAGCATTTACAGCAGCTAATAACAAAAGCTCAAAACGATTAGGATTAGCTCCTGTAAGAGGAGACAAAATAATTTTAGAATATTTTCAGCCAGCTAATGTTAAAAAAACGCTTGGTTTGACTATTTCAACTGTTGCTCATGATTATAAAGGAGTCATGCGTATGGCTAAAGATTTTGGTAGTTCAGGATCTTGTAATAACAATGTTGTATGTGCAGAAGGAGATCCTTGGAGAGATCAAATAAGATCTGTTGCATTAATAATTTTAGGTAATGGGACTAGATGGTGTTCAGGATCATTGATTAATAACGCATCAAATGATGGCACCCCTTACTTTCTTACAGCAAATCATTGTACTTCTGGTCAAAATGTAACAAATTGGGTATTTGTTTTTAATTATGAATCTCCTGGTTGTACCAATAGTTCTGATGGATTTACAAGTCAATCAGTGTCAGGTTCTCAAATGATGGGTAGTGGTCCAAATTCTGACTATGCGTTATTAAAACTGTCTTCTACACCACCATCAACTTATAATGTATATTATTCAGGATGGGATGCTACAGGAGATATTCCAACTAAAACGACAGGAATTCACCATCCAGCAGGAGATGTCAAAAAAATATCATTTGATAATGATCCTTCTTCTGCTTCTGGATATTTAGGAGGAACAGGAACTACGCATTGGGAAGTTACCGATTGGGATGATGGTACTACAGAAGGAGGATCTTCTGGTTCAGCACTTTTTGATCAAAATAAAAGAATTGTAGGTCAATTACACGGAGGTTATGCGGCATGTGGTAACAATTCAGGAGATTGGTATGGTCGATTATCAGTAAGTTATCCTAATATTTGTCAATGGCTTGCTCCTGGATGTACAACACAAATAGTAGATGGATACAATCCTGGAAATGGAGGTGGGGATACACAAGCTCCTTCTGCTCCTACAGGATTAAGTGCATCTAACATAACTAGTACTTCTGTATCATTATCATGGAATGCATCTACAGATAATACAGGAGTAACAGGATATGATGTGTATCAAGGAAATACTGTAGTAACAACTGTTACAGGTACATCTGCAGCAATAGGAGGATTAACAGCTAATACCTCATATCAATTTAAAGTAAAAGCAAAGGATGCTGCAGGAAACAATTCTGGGTTTAGTAATACGGTTAATGTGACTACCACAGATGGGGGAGTAACAAATTATTGCGCAGCCAATGGTAATAATACATCAGATGAATATATAGGTAGAGTTCAGTTAGGTACTTTGGATAAAACTTCAGCAGCTGGAAGTGGCGGGTATAGTGATTTTACTGCCGAAGCTACAGCCTTATCCAAAGGAAGTGCACATACCATTACTGTAACACCTACTTGGACAGGAAGAAAATACAGAGAAGCCTATGGGGTATGGATAGATTACAATCAAAATGGTGATTTTACTGATGCAGGAGAGAAAGTCTGGACACAATCAGCAACACAAAATGCTACAGTAAGTGGTAGCTTTACAGTGCCTGCTACTGCAGTAGATGGTAGTACAAGAATGAGGGTAATTTTGAGATATAGAAATGCACCTTCTGCTTGTGGATCCTTTAATTATGGAGAGGTAGAAGATTATACAGTTATCATTGGTGGAGCTGCAAGAAACAATGCAGCATTCGCTACAAAGAAGAATAATGTGACTATATATCCTAATCCTGTTACAGGTAATGTGTTAAATATATCATTCAGCTCGCAGTCAGAAAAAGTGTCTTATTCTGTGTTAGATGTATTAGGAAAAACTATTATGACTGTTAATGGTAAAATGAAATCCACAATCGACGTTAGTACTCTGAAAAAAGGAGTTTACTTCTTGAAGTTTACTGATGGAAATATTCAAAATACAAAACGCTTTATAAAACAATAATTTTTACAGAAATTAGTGAGTAAATATTAAAAATAATAATCAGGCTTCTTGATCGCACAAGAAGCCTGATTTTTTATTCAAGCTTTTCAAAGTTAAATATATATTAAATATGAATTTTGAATTTTGTTCCTTTGTCAGGAGTACTTTCTACTTGAACCTTGGCATTATTCATGTCTAAAAACTCTTTGGTAATCATTAAGCCTATTCCTGTGCTACTTTCTCCTACAGTACCTTCTTTTTTGTGCGTCTTACTATATTCAAAGAGTTTTTTTAGTTCAATAGAATCCATTCCAACTCCAGTATCTTCAATTTCTATAATATGTTTCTTTTTTGATTGGTCTAATTTTATTCGGATTTCTCCTCCTTTTTGAGTGTATTTTATTGCATTAGAGACAATATTCCTCAAACTAGCCAAGATCATATTTTTATCAGCATGAATATACGTATCCTTAGTGTTATACTTTACAGAGAAATTTAAATTTTTTAGAGTTATAATAGGTTGAAAATACTCAGTAATATTATCAAACAATTCAGTAATACTAAACAATGATTTCTCAGGCTTTAATGCTAGTAAATCATTTTTAGACCAGCTGATGAGGTTTTCCAACGTGAGATGGATAGAATTTGTGTTTTGTTCCAGAGATTTAATGATTTCTTTTAATTCTGTTTTACTATACCCCTCATAATCCTCTAATATTAGTTTTAAAAGAACATCAATACTTCCAATTCCTCCTCTTACATCATGAGATATTAAAGACAAGAATTTTGATTTCATGGCATTAAGTTGTGTAAGTTGTGTATTTCTTTTGAAAAAAGAATAAAAGAGTAACACAAATAAAGATGTAAAGATTATTCCTGTAATCAAAATGATTAAAGGATGAGATGTCCTTTCCTTTTGTATATACATGTTTGTAGAATGGGCCTTCAATATCCATTTTTTACCCCATAAAGCGGGTAAATTAAATTGATGAGTGTAGCCATTATGAGTATTTGTTTTTGTTGATTGATAGGTAAACAAAGTATCATTAGGAGTTTCACTATTTTGATTAATTAATTGTATTAGAATTTCTTGAGAAATATTGGTGTTGTTAGCAGCTTCAAATATTTTCGAAAATTTAAAAACACCAATAACGAATCCTTTAAGATTTTTTGGGCTAAAGGTGGTATTGTGTTCGTTTTCGTGAAAAATAGGAAGGAAAGCTAAACATCCTTCAGGGTTTATTTTTTCTTGAACTAACTTTATATTCCCACTGATAAGGGGTTTACCTTGTAATTGAGAAGATTTTAATGTGCTATATCGTTCTTTTTCTGAAGCTAAATCAAAACCAAAAGCATCTTTGTTCTCTATAAAAGGGTCAATATAATATACAGGAAAATATTCATCCCTTATGGCTGCATTTACCAAGTCATTGGAATTGTTTTTCTCTGTAAATTTAAAATTTGGAAATCGCTGTTGGTGCTTTTTTTCATAATCAAATCTCATTTCTGGTTTTACCCAAGGAACCCATTCTAAAGCTAGAAAGCTACTATTTCTTTTACGTATAGATTGTGACTCTGTGATGAATTTTTGATAAGAAGGCTCTTCGTTTAATTTAAATAGAGAAGATAATGTGTATAAAGACTCTAGGTTTAATTCAAATTCTCTATGTAGGGAGGCAGCAAATTGATCTACCTCATTCTTGAACTTGATTTCAATTTTTTTGGATTCAAGAATATAATATGACCTTGCAATAATGATTGATAAGATTAGCCCTATTATCCATATAATTGGAATAAAATATTTTGAATGAATCAAGGATTTTAAAAAATGCTGTTTTCTTTTCATAAACTTAGGGGCTGAATAAGTTAATGAATGTAAGATAAACAAAAGATTTTTTCATGAGATAGAAAACTTGTATAATTCAGGATCATAAATAGGAATAATTTAAAGGTAGTGATAATTATATGTATTTTGAATAAGAAGAGGTTTGTTTTTTCTTCATTTATTATTGATTTCTAGTTGTTTATGTTGTGTTATTATGGTAACTTTAATACAAGGATTGTATTGTTTATGATTCTTAGTATTTTGAATGTACTACCCAGATAAACCTATTTTTAATGTTTGTGGATTAAAAAAACAGCTATTTAAAAAAGTTATTAGATCGTTTCACTACTAATTTTAATCTCATGAAAACAAGTTCTGTATACATAAAAAAGAGTGTACTAAACAATGATCTTATTACAATTATAAATGATAAGGGATATTTTGTTGAATCAAATCCTCAATGGTCTGTTTTATTGGGATATGACAAAAAAGAACTTCTTACGATCCCTTATTTAACGTTGGTATATTATGAAGATAGAAGTAAAACAAAACATGCAATAGAAAGTCGACTGCAAATGGCAAACCCTAGGCCGTTTAAAAGTAGAATGGTTAGTAAATTAGGAGATGTTATTTGGTTTGAGTGGATCATAACCAAAATAGGAAGTACAAATGAGTTTTTACTCATTGCCAAGGATATTACTAAACAAAAATCAAAAAAATCTTCTATAGAAGAGGATTTAATAGCCTTAAAACTTAAAAACAGACAATTAGAGGATTTGTTTAATCTAAGCCAGGATTTAATTACAATTTCTAACCCTGAGGGGTATTTTACAAAGCTGAATCCGCAATGGAGTAAAACTATGGGGTATACAGAAAAAGAATTGATGGAGAAACCATATCTATTTTTTGTACACCCTGATGATCAGCAAAATACAGTGGCAGAGGCAGCCAAACAATTTGATGGGACCACAATATTTAATTTTAGAAATCGGTATATAACCAAAAAAGGAGAAACGATCTGGTTGGATTGGAATGCTACGGCATTAGATCATACAGGAGAAGTGTTTGGGATTGCTAGAAATATTACCAGTGCAATAAAACAAGAGCAAAAGATAGAAGCAACATTACAAGAATTAATAGCAAAAAATAAGCAGTTAGAGGATTATGCATACATAACCTCTCATAATCTTAGATCACCAGTAGCTAATATCTTTATGCTGACCAAGTTTTTGGAAGAAAGTAAGCTCACCGAAGAACAAGTAGGGTATACTGATATGATCAAAAATTCTGCTGAATTGTTAAATAAAACTATGAAAGATTTGATTAATGTCGTGCAAATTAATCAAGCTACAGATATGACAATTCAAAACATATCCCTTTTGGAAACTTGTGAAGAAACAAAACGACAACTGAGTGCAAAGATTATGGAAA
This sequence comes from Aquimarina sp. I32.4, assembly GCF_002924285.1. Classification (NCBI taxonomy): domain Bacteria; kingdom Pseudomonadati; phylum Bacteroidota; class Flavobacteriia; order Flavobacteriales; family Flavobacteriaceae; genus Aquimarina; species Aquimarina sp. I32.4. Next base: position 21,779 of record NZ_PGUB01000055.1, read on the forward strand.
CTCAAGCAAAGATCCATACTAATTTTGAGATTGATACTATTTCCTATTCCTATGCTTATCTAAGAAGTATTTTTCTTAACCTGATTTCAAATTCTTTAAAATATTGTGCTCCAGAAAGAAAACCAATTATTCATATTTCCTCAAAAGAAATAGGTAACGGGATTCAATTAATTTTTGAAGATAATGGGTTAGGGATTGATTTAAAGAAGTTTGGACAAAAAGTTTTTGGGTTTAGAAAAACCTTTCATACCAATAATGCTAATGCCAAAGGGCTAGGGCTTTTTATAATCAAATCCCAAATAGAAGCATTAAAAGGAACCATAGATATTGATAGTGAACCAAATAAAGGAACCAAATTTACCATAAATATTATATTATGATTAAAGGTAGCCATATTTTATGCCTAATAGATGATGATAATATTCATCAATTTATTATTAAAAAAATTGTAAAAAAACTCAGTCCTAACCAAGAATTATTGGTGTTTTCTAATGGAGAAGAAGGAATTGATTTTATGAAATCTAGAATTGGGAAAATTGAGAAATTACCTGACTTGATCTTATTAGACATTAATATGCCTGTTATGGATGGATGGGAGTTTTTAGAAGAATTTGTTACTATTACCCCAGAGATAAAAAAAGAAATTATTATCTATATTTTATCTTCCTCAGATAACCCTACTGACAAAGAAAAAGCTAAGAAGTTTGAGCTGATTTCAGGGTATATTATTAAGCCAATCAATGAGAATCAATTAGAATCACTATTAGAAAATGTTTGAAATCACCCCCCATCATTTTAATATACCTGATGGGGGAAGGAAATCTTTGTTATTGATTCGTATATACTAGTCCAAATGAAAAAGAAGAATGTTTATTATAGTTTCTGCCATCCAGAGTAGTTCCATAACCAGCAGAAATACCAATATTATTTTTGTAGATAGGGATATAGAAAACGAAAGACAAATCTGTGAAATCTACTTCTGTTTCAGGTAAAATCGCAGCTCCACCTGCATTTCCAAATTCAGGAGTACCAATATCATACCCTGAAAAAGAGTTTTGTATATCGAGCTGGGCATGTAAATAAAAGAACTTATTGTAATATCCAATTTTGGTATTGTATACAACGGCATTTGGGATATCAAAATTAGTGCTACTTCGCAAACTATATCCTAACTGAAACTCGGTAAATATGTGAAACGGAGTATTGTATTGAAATATAGCAGATCCATTAATAGCTGTAGCTTCATTACCAATAGAGAGAACTCCTGCACCATCATAATTTCCGATAGGAAAAGTAACTCCAGAAGCCAGGCCTAGATTAATCCTTGAAGAGTTATCAAATTCCTTTTCCAAAACTTTAGCCTTTATAAAAACTCCTAAATCCTGAATTCCATCAGTTTGTGTAGTCTGTAAAACGGGGTCAAGTACACCTTCTTTGCTTTCTATACTAATATAAGGTAAAGTAAGAGTAGTCGATAGCCAGTTTGTAATAGCATATTGGCCATATAAAGAAATGATAGAAGAGGTAATTTCTCCTAAGCCAGCAGGATTTCCTTCGGATAAGGTAGTACCTCTGTAGAATTGATCATAACTCTTATAGCTGTAGCTAGAAGCAAGTGTAAAAGAGTTTTTTTGAGGGTAAAATCCATTTACAGGGATCTGAGAAAAGGACGTTAAAAAAGAGAAAACAAGAAGCATTACCCCAAGTAGGGATTTTTTTGAGTTGTGTGACATTGTGTAAAACTTTTGGTTAACAATAAAAAAGCTTAGACGTCTTGGTAATGAAAACCTTACAGGGATAGCTTTTTCTCTTCTTGTAGGTGTAGTTTCTAGAAGATTCTAGTGACAATCAAATAGAAGAGTTGGCAATAGGAATTTACCATAATGTATAAGGGGTTTTACTTAGTTGAGAATTGTAGTATTTAGTATTCCCCGTGACTTCGGCTCCTAGCCAGTCAGGTTTCAAGAAAGTTTCATCTTCATGCTGTAGTTCAATTTCGGCTATAATAAGACCTTGGTTTTTACCATAAAATTCATCAACTTCATAAATGTGTTTTCCTGAGATCACTTCATAGCGTGTTTTTTCTATGATTCCTTTCTCACATAAAAGTAAAAGATCTTCAGCTTCTGCTACATCAATTTCTTTTTCCCATTCATACCTAGAAGTTCCAGAAATATTACTAATCCCTTTTATGGTAATAAAAGCATTTTGCCCTTTTATTCGTATACGAACCGTTCGTTGAGGGTCTGTATTCAGAAACCCCTGTATGATACGAGTGTTTTTTTGAGCAACGTTTTTAAAATCTTTAGAATTTACAAGGAATTTACGCTCTATTTCGATCATGGATTAGGTAATTTTTGTAATGTAAATTTGTGATACAAAAATCAAAGATAACATGAAATTATACTTTATAAATAGAGACAGAATAAAATAACATTTTAAATCCTTTATTTTTGTAAAGTGGAAGAGTTGGATGTACATAGAAAAATTATTCATGTTGATATGGATGCTTTTTATGCTTCTGTAGAGCAAATGGATAATCCTGAGCTTAAAGGAAAGCCATTGGCCGTAGGAGGTGGAGGGAAACGAGGTGTTGTAAGTGCGGCAAGTTATGAAGCTAGAGTTTTTGGTGTGCGATCCGCTATGCCAGGAGTAAAAGCAAGAAGACTTTGTACTGATCTTATTTTTGTTAAACCGAGATATGATAGATATCAAGAGATATCAATACAAATTAAAAAGATATTCTTTGATTATACAGATTTGGTAGAACCATTATCTCTTGATGAAGCTTATTTGGACGTTACAGAAAACAAAAAGGGAAATCCTAGCGCGACACTTATTGCAGAAGAAATTAGGAAACGTATTTTTGATGAAGTAGGATTAACCGCTTCTGCAGGGATATCGATCAATAAATTTATAGCCAAAGTTGCCAGTGATTATAATAAACCTAATGGACAAAAAACAGTAGATCCTGAAGAGGTTATTGGCTTTTTGGAAGATCTGGATGTGAAAAAGTTCTATGGAGTAGGTAAAGTTACTCAAGCCAAGATGTATCAAATGGGAATCTATACAGGAAAAGATTTAAAAACAAAATCAGAGGAGTTCTTGACTCAATATTTTGGTAAATCAGGAGGGCATTATTATCGTATTGTAAGAGGGGTACACTTAAGCTCAGTAAAGCCAAATAGAGAAAGGAAATCATTAGCAGCAGAACGTACTTTTAGTGAAAACATCGCCTCAGAAATTTATATGTTAGAACGATTAGAAGGTATTGCAGAGGAACTTCAAAAACGTTTGAAAATAAGTAAAGTATCAGGAAGAACAGTAACGTTAAAAATTAGATACAGTGATTTTACCTTACAAACTAGGAGTAAAACATTACCTTATTTTGTAAATGATGCTACTATTTTGTTGGAGACCGCAAAAGAATTACTCTATCAAGAAAAAATGAGAAACTCCGTACGCTTATTAGGGATCTCTCTTTCTAATCTCAATACAGCACTAGAAAAACAAAAACAAAAGCAAAAACAGAAAGAAGAGATAGAGATCATCCAATTGAGGTTTGATTTCTAGAAAATAAAGAATTGTTTTACTCACTTAGTGAGATTTTAATGCTCTCAAGCTTGCTTCTAAATTATAGGTTCATTTCAAACGAATACTTCGTAGGCTTACTTCGAGGTAGTTTATCTGTACAGAATTACTATATATTACAAAGAATCTCTGCCGCTTTTTTTAATGTATCTTCTGTTTTTGCAAAACAAAAGCGAAGCACTTTATCATCTCGGTTATTTTGATTAAAAACAGATACAGGTATAGCGGCAATTTTATGTTCTTTGGTCAATCTTTCAGCAAAAGTAATATCATTTTCTTCTGTAATAGATGAATAATTTAATAATTGAAAATAGGTCCCAGATGTTGGAGTAAAACTAAAACGAGAATTAGCGATTAATGATAAAAATAAATCTCGCTTTTTCTGATAAAAATCAGACAGATAAAGGTAGTTATCAGGGTTTTTTAGATAGGTGGCTAGTGCATGTTGAATGGGGTTATTGCTAGAGAATACATTAAATTGATGTACTTTTCTGAATTCTGTCATCAATTCTTTTGGAGCAAGACAATATCCCATTTTCCAACCAGTAGTATGAAAAGTCTTTCCAAAAGAAGCAGTAATAAAAGCACGTTCAGCTAATCCACTGTATAATGCAACACTTTGATGCGACTGTCCTTCAAAAATTATATGCTCATAAACCTCATCACTTAATAAAATGATATCTGTGTTTTTTAATAATTTTTCTAATTGAAGCATATCTTCTTTAGATAATACACTTCCACTAGGGTTGTGCGGAGTATTGATAATAACCATTTTGGTTTTAGAAGAAATTTTAGAAGCAACCTCTTCCCAATTTACACCATAAGTAGATGCAGATAATTGTATAGGGATAACTGTTCCTCCAAATAAGGAGATAGAAGGTTCATAAGAATCATAAGCAGGCTTAAAAATAATTACCTCATCCCCAGGAGATATAAATGTGGCGATTATCGTAAAGATAGCTTGGGTAGCACCAGAGGTAATTGTAACTTCAGTTTCTGGGTAATAACTATGATTATATAATGCATTGTTTTTATCTGCAATAATTTCTCTTAGGGGTGAAAATCCAGGCATAGGAGCATATTGATTATATCCTTCTTGCATCGCTTTTGTAACTAGATTAATTAGTTCTGGACTGGCATCAAAATTTGGAAAACCTTGAGAAAGATTAAGAGCATTATAACGAGAAGCCATTTGACTCATTACCGTAAAAATAGTTGTAGAAACTTCTGGAAGTTTAGAATTGATATTTTGCATAGGATAAAATTAATATAAATGTAAAATAAAGCTTTCTTTTTTAATTAAACTTAATTATCAATTTCAAACGTTTTAGTAAAGAATTAAGAACAAAACCCTTTTCTTTTTTATATTCATTATAAATAGCAGAACAAACCCAAGTTAAAGCTTGGCTAAAACAGTGGTGAGTCCTATTTTTGTTTCCCAATTAACTAAACATTTTTATATAATGGGTGGATTGATAAAATCTTCAATAGCGAGAAAAGTAGCTATGGCACTTTCAGGCCTTTTCTTGGTTTTCTTCTTATTACAACACTTTACCATTAACTTTACTGCGGTTTTTAGCCCAGATATATTTAATGAACTTTCTCATTTTATGGGAACAAATCCGTTGGTTCAATTTGCACTACAACCAGTATTGATTTTTGGAGTAGTTTTTCATTTTGTAATGGGTTTTGTATTAGAAATTAAAAACAAAAATGCCAGAGCAATCAAGTATGCAAAATATAATGGAGGAGCAAATTCTTCATGGATGTCTAGAAATATGATTTATTCTGGATTGGTGGTTCTAGCTTTCTTAGGATTGCATTTTTATGATTTTTGGGTTCCAGAGATAGTACATAAATATATAGAATTTGCACCAGAAGACCCTACACGATATTATACAGAATTACTACATAAATTTGAAAGCCCTGTACGTACAGGATTATATGTGCTTTCATTTGTGTTTTTGGCGTTGCATTTGTGGCATGGATTTGCATCTTCGTTTCAATCCGTAGGGTTTAATAATAAATACTCGTCTGCGGCAACCAAATTTGCTAAGGTTTTTGCAATAGGAGTGCCGCTAGGATTTGTTATTGTTGCTGTAGTACTTCATTTTACTCATTAAAAATACCACTAATATGTCAATTTTAGATTCTAAAATACCTGAAGGTCCACTGGCAGATAAGTGGACAAAACATAAAAACACAATTAATCTAGTTAATCCAGCCAACAAAAGAAACATAGATGTTATTGTTGTAGGTACAGGATTAGCAGGAGGAAGTGCAGCTGCTACTTTGGCTGAACTTGGATATAATGTGAAAACATTTTGTTACTCTGATTCTCCACGACGAGCACACTCAATTGCTGCACAAGGAGGAATAAACGCAGCAAAAAACTATCAAGGAGACGGAGATTCTAATTACCGATTATTTTATGATACGGTAAAAGGAGGAGATTATAGATCTCGTGAAGGAAATGTACATAGGTTGGCAGAAGTCTCTGGAAATATAATTGACCAATGTGTTGCACAAGGAGTTCCTTTTGCAAGAGAGTATGGTGGATTATTAGATAATCGTTCTTTTGGAGGGGTGCTAGTATCTCGTACATTTTATGCAAAAGGACAAACAGGTCAGCAATTATTATTAGGTGCATATTCTGCTATGAACCGACAGATTAATAGAGGAAAAATACAACCTTTTAATCGACATGAAATGCTAGACTTGGTGAAAGTTGATGGCAAAGCAAGAGGAATTATTGCTCGTGACCTTGTTACAGGAAAAATTGAACGTCATTCTGCACATGCAGTAGTGCTTGCTTCAGGAGGATATGGTAATGTGTTCTTTTTGAGTACTAATGCAATGGGTAGTAATGTAATGGCAGCATGGAGAGCACACAGAAGAGGGGCATTTTTTGCAAACCCATGTTACACTCAAATTCATCCTACTTGTATCCCAGTTTCGGGAGATCATCAATCAAAATTAACATTGATGTCAGAATCTTTGCGTAATGATGGTCGTATATGGGTACCTAAAAGAATAGAAGATGCAGAAGCAATACGAGCAGGAAAATTAAAACCTACTCAATTATCAGAAGAAGAAAGAGATTATTATCTAGAACGTCGTTACCCTGCATTTGGTAATTTAGTACCTCGTGATGTTGCCTCTAGAGCAGCAAAAGAACGTTGTGACGCTGGTTTTGGAGTGAATAAAACAGGAGAAGCAGTATATTTGGATTTTGCATCAGCAATCCAACGATACGGAAAAGAAAAAGCATTAACTTCTGGTATTCATGATCCTTCACCAGATAAAATTACTGCATTAGGGGAAGAGGTTATCGAAAGTAAATATGGAAACTTATTTCAGATGTATGAAAAAATTGTAGATGAAAATCCATATGTTACACCTATGATGATCTATCCTGCAGTACATTATACAATGGGAGGTCTTTGGGTTGATTATAATTTACAAACAACTGTTCCTGGGTGTTATGCTGCTGGAGAAGCCAATTTCTCTGATCATGGAGCTAACAGACTTGGAGCCTCAGCATTGATGCAAGGATTGGCAGATGGATATTTTGTGTTACCATATACTATCGGAGATTATTTATCTCATGATATACGTACTGGTAAAATTCCTACAGATACTCCAGAGTTTGATCAAGCCGAAAAAGATGTAAAAGATCGTATAGATAGATTGATGAATGGGTCAGGTCAACATTCTGTGGATTATTACCATAAGAAATTAGGTAAAATCATGTGGAATAAATGTGGAATGTCTCGTAATGAAAAAGATCTGAAAGAAGCAATCGAAGAAATAGCTGTGTTGAGAGAAGATTTCTGGAAAAATGTAAAAGTTCCAGGAGAAAGAGAAAGTATGAATCCTGAACTAGAAAAAGCAGGAAGAGTAGCAGATTTTCTTGAGTTAGGAGAATTATTTGCCAAAGATGCATTACATCGTAATGAGTCTTGTGGAGGGCATTTTAGAGAAGAATCAGTTGAGCAATCAGGAGAACAAAAAGGTGAGGCTCTTAGAGACGATAAAAACTTTAAGTATGTAGCTGCGTGGGAATACAAAGGTGAGCCTAAAGATGCTGAATTACATAAAGAAGACTTAGTCTTCGATAATATTGAATTAAAAACACGTAGTTATAAATAGTTGATGGTTGATAGTTGTTAGTTTATATAAACTTAATCGTTTTGAACTAACAGCAAACAACTGATAACCAAAAGCTAAAAATATGAATCTTACATTAAAAATATGGCGTCAGAGTGATGCTAATTCTAAGGGAAAACTAGTAGATTATAATATTTCTGGAGTGGAAGGTGATATGTCTTTTTTAGAAATGTTAGACGTGTTAAACGAAGATTTGGTCAATAAAGGAGAAGAGCCTGTGGTATTTGATCATGACTGTAGAGAAGGAATATGTGGGGCATGTTCATTACAAATTAATGGAGAACCTCATGGGCCAGATCGTTTGGTTACTACATGTCAGTTACATATGCGTAAGTTTAATGATGGAGATACGATATATATAGAGCCATTTAGAGCAAAAGCATTTCCTGTAATCAAAGATTTGATGGTAGACCGTGCATCTTTTGATCGTATACAGCAATCAGGAGGGTATATTTCTGTAAATACTTCTGGAAATACACAAGATGCCAACGCTATCCCTATTCGTAAAGAGGATGCAGATGACGCTATGGATGCTGCAACATGTATCGGTTGTGGAGCTTGTGTAGCAGCTTGTAAAAATGCTTCGGCTATGTTGTTTACCTCAGCCAAGGTTTCTCAATTTGCATTATTACCTCAAGGACAAGTAGAAGCTACAGAGCGTGTAATGGCAATGGTAAACCAAATGGATGAAGAAGGTTTTGGTAACTGTACCAATACAGGAGCTTGTGAAATTGAATGTCCTAAAGGAATATCGTTAGAAAACATAGCACGAATGAATCGTGAATATATGAAGGCAAGTATGAAAGGATAAGGTATTCTTTTATAAAATAAGCATATAAAAAAGTCATTCTGGATTTTATCAGAATGACTTTTTTTTGTGCCTTGTTCTCAAAGCATTGTAATACAATTTACGGATAAATTTTTCGTATATTTAAAGAATGGGTAAGCATATATTATTAGAAGTAAAAGAATCCTCAAGTCATTTACGGAATTTAATCAGAAAAGAGACTAATCCTAAAAATGTATTACGACTACAATCTTTGTTACATATTAGAGAATCAAGCTTTTCTACACAATCAGCCTTGGCAGAACATTTAGGATATCACGTTCGTAGTATGGAACTTTGGCTCAAGTTATATAAAGAAGGAGGTTTATTCGCCATGCTTTTGAATTCAAAAGAAAAACAGCAGCGCAAGCGAATCATTACTCCAGCTGTACACGATGGATTATCAAAACGACTTAATAATCCAGAGCAAGGTTTCCATAGTTACGTACAAGCGG